>JACPZX010000003.1 GCA_016195325.1 Acidobacteriota bacterium | reverse complement strand
TACGCGCTGATGTTCTCGCCGAGTCCGACGGGAATCGTCGTGCGTCGAGAGCTGGTGCTGAGGCTGGCGCGGGTTGAGCCGAGGGTCTACGCGAGCTTCCGCGACTTCCTCCAGGCCGTCCGCCTCGCCGACCGCACGCGGCTCCGGTTCATGAAGGCGGGGGCGCCGGCGTCGTGAAGCGCCTCGGCCTCGCTCTCGCGTGCGGTCTCGTTCTCTGCGTCGCGGCCACCCCCGCGCGCGCGGCGAACCACTACCCGATCGAGCCGGGGCCCGAGGAGATGTCGGCGGAGGAGAAGGCCATCGTCCCCGATCCGAGCTCGGGGGCCGAGCACGCGGTCGTCCTCGCCGTCGAGATCGAGCAGGACGACGCCATCAGCGTCCTCGCGAAGACCTCGTACCACCTCCGGGCGAAGATCCTCTCGCCCGCCGGGCGCGCTCTCGCCAACGTCGAGATCCCCCTCCTCACGCAGGAGGGCTCCATCAAGACGTGGTGGGGACGGACGATCCTCCCGGACGGAACGGTCCTCTCCCTTCCCGACAGCGAGCTGCACGAGGAACCGCTGGTCCGCAAGGGGGCCGGGAAGGAATCTCGCGTCGTGAAGGCGGTGCTCAAGGGGGTCGTCCCCGGCGCGGTCATCGATTACGGCTACGTCCTCCGCGACGTCAACGCCGTGGGGCTGCACCTCGTCCCGCTCCAGGCGCCGTGGCCGATAAGGCGCCTCCGGTACCGCTGGATCCCGCAGAACGCGCTCGTCTCCGACCGCCCGCGGATCGCCGCGTGCACGCTCACGCACGCCGAGGGAGCCGACGTGAAGGCGGTGCAGGAGAAGAAGTGGTTCGTCGTCACGGCCCGCGATCTCCCGGCCTTCGAGCGTGAGCCCCTCGCCCCGAGCGACGACGAGCTCCGGATCACCGCCATCTTCCACTACACCTTCTACGCGCGGGATCCGGTCGACTTCTGGGACGCCGTCGCCATCGAGTGGAGCCGCGTCGCGACGCTCTTCTGCAAGCCCGATCGGGCGGTCGCCGCCGCCCTCGAGCGGGTCCCGTTCCCCGAGGGAGCGAGCCTCGAGACGAAGCTCCGCGCGGCGTACGACTGGCTGGCGCGGCGGGTGAGGAACGACTCTCTCGGCTCGGTCGAGGAGATGGAGGGGCTCTCGCGCCGGAGCGTCGACCGGGATCTGCTCGAAGGGGTGGCCGGCGTCTTCGATCGCGGCGCGGCGGCCCCCTGGCAGATCGATCTCGCCTTCATGGGGATGGCCCGGGCGCTCGGCGCGGAGGCCTCGTTCGTCCTCGCCTCGGATCGGCGCGAACATACGTGGAACCCGAGCCTCCTGGCGCTCGACCCGTTCGACGAGGCGGTCGTCGCCGTCCACGCCCCCGCCGATCCTCCCGACAAATTCAGCCTCGTCGATCCGGGCTCGGGGCTGCCGTACGGATCGATCCCCTTCTGGATCTCCGGCGGGAAGGCCCTCGTCACCAGCTCGAAGGGGGGGCGCGTGATCGCGGCCCCCGCGTCGGCGCCGGCTACGAACCTCTCCCGGACGACGGGGACGATCGCGATCGACGCTGAGACGGGATCGGCGCGGGTGCGCTGGTCGAGGGAGGGGTCGGGGCAGAAAGGGCTCGTCGATCGCCGCGCGCTGCGGCGCCTCACCCCCGGCGAGCGATCGAAGCGGCTCGACGATCTGTGCGGCGCGTCCGGCGACTTCGACGTCTCCCGAGCCGACTCGCCGGGGCTCGACGATCCGGCGGCGCCCTTCCGGCTCGAGTGCGAGGGGGAGTCGGCCCGGGCCGGCCCGGCGTCGGGGGACGCGTCGATCAGCGCGCGCCTTTCCGGTGCGTGGATGGAGGAGGTCCCGGAGCTCTCCGCTCCCGTGCGCCGGTACCCGGTCGTGCTCCCGTTCCCGGGGATCGACAGGACCGTCCTCGACGTCGCCTCGCCGGCGGGGTTCGCGCCGGGACCTCCCCCTGAGCCGCTCCGCGTCACGGGGGCGTGGGGGTCGTATTCGCTGTCGATCGCAAAGACGGCGGCGGGCTATCACGTGGAGCGATCGCTTCAGCTCGATCAGACCGTCATCCCCGTGGCGTCGTACGACGCCTTTCGGCGATTTCTCGAGGAGGTCCGGCTCGCCGACCGGACGACGCTCGTCTTCCAGCGCGCGGAGGGAGGGACACCGTGAGGCGCACCGGCTGCGCGATTCTCGTGGCGCTTGCCTCCGCGATCGGCGCGCGCGCCGAGGGAACCTCTTTTCGGATCGCACCCGGCCCGCAGGCGATGACCGCCGAGGAGAAGGAGCTGAAGCCCGACCCCGCCGCGGGAGCGCAGCACGCGATCGTTCTCCTCGAGGAGACCGAGCGGGACGATCCCCTCGACGGGTACGCGAAGACCTCGTACCACTTCCGGGCGAAGATCTTCTCGAACGAGGCGAGGCGCCTCGCGGACATCGTCGTCCCGTTCGAGGCGAAGCGCGGCTACCTCCGCGAGTGGTGGGGGCGCACGATCCTCCCGGACGGGACCGTCCTCGAGCTGAAGAAGGACGAGCTGCGGGAGCAGACCATCGCGCGCGAGGATCGCGCCGAAGCCCGCGTCCTCAAGGCGGTGCTCCCCGGCGTGGCCCCCGGGTGCGTCATCGACTTCGGCTACGTCTTCCAGGACCGGAGCTTCAAGTTCTTCCGCGAGATTCCGCTCCAGAGGGCGTGGGCGGTTCGCCACTTCCGCTATCGCTGGCTGCCCGCGATCGGCGCTCCGAGCCAGTACTACCTGAAGAAGCGCCCGGGCGTCGACGTGCAGGTCGTTCGCGAGAAGAACGCCGTCGTGGTCGAGGGGAACGACCTCCCGCCTGTGCCCGAGGAGCCCTGGATGCCGCCGGCGAGCGTCGTGAGGGCCGAAGCGCTCCTCTACTACTCCGGGTTTTTCCTCAGCAAGACCAACACCGATCCGAACGCATACTGGAAGGAGGTCGTCCGCGACGAGGAGGAGCGCCTCACTGCGTTCATCAAGGAGAACGGGCCGTTCGACGACTCGATCGCGGCGATGAAGTTCACCGGGGACGCGAAGCTCCTCGACAAGCTTCGCGTCGCCTACACGTGGCTCGGCGCCCACCGGCGGAACGTCCTTCTCGGGACCTCCGAGGAATCGGAGGCCGATGCCGAGGACGACGAGACTGATCGGAAGAAATCTGAGGCGCTCGAGCCGTACGAGAAGCGCCTTCTCAGGCCCTGGGCGATCGCGGCGGAGTACGTGGGAATCGCCCGAGTTCTGGGGGCGGAGGCCCACCTGATCCTCGCCCCCGATCGACGGGATCGATACTGGGACCCCGGTCTTCTCTCGGAGGGGCAGCTCGACGAGTACCTCGTCGAGCTGAGGGGACCGGGTGATCCGGACGACAGGGCGATCGTGGTGGCGCCCGGATGGGGGCTCCCCTTCGGCGTCCTCCCCTACTGGATGGCTCCTTCGAAAGGGCTCCTCGTCACGAAGGAGGGAGGGCGCGACTACGTCCTTCGCGGGGCGGATCCTCGCCTGAACGTTCTCGAGACGAAGGCGTCGATCTCGCTCGACGATCCCGGCGAGGCGCGCGCGTCGTGGACGACGACGGGGGCGGGTCAGCGCGGATTTCGCGAGATTCGCAGGCTGCGGATCAGCTCCCCCGAGAATCGGAAGAAGGCGCTCGACGAGCTGTGCGGCGCCTCGGCTTCGCTCGAGGTCTCGAAGGCGGCGGCGCCGGCGCTGGACGACGTGAACGCGGCTTATCGTCTCGAGTGCGAGGGGAGGCAGAGCGTCCCGGGCGCCGGCGAGGGGCGCGAGGAGCTCCCGCTGCACTTCGACGGTGCCTGGATCCCCGAGGTCCCGCTCTTCGCCTCGCCCACGCGCGCGTTTCCCATCGTCTTCGATTACCCGTGGATCGACATGGCCTCGATCGAGGTCGTCGCCCCGAAGGGGTACGCGCCCGCGCCGGCCCCGCCCCCGGTGAAGCTCGAGGCGCCGTTCGGGAGCTACGCGCTCTCCGTCAAGGCGACGGATCGCGGGTACGAGATCCAGCGCGCCTTCGCGATGGTGAGCGCCACGCTGAAGCCGGAGAGCTACGAGGCGCTCCGGAAGTTTCTCGAGGACGTCAGGATGGCGGACCGGACGGCCGTCGTTTTTCGCCGAGGACAGGGGGAGGCTCGATGAGATTCACGAGGGGGCCGGTTGCGCTCGTTTGCCTCGCGGCGACGCTTTCGATGGCGCGCGCGGCGGAGCTCGACAGGCTCTGGATCCACCCGGGCGCGAAGACGATGTCGGCCGAGGAGAAGTCGATGCAGCCGGATCCGAGCGGGGGCTCGCAGCACGGCGTCATCCTCGTGGCGGAGACCGAGAGCCACGGCGACGCGGAGCGCGGGCACGCCATGCAGGTGTCCCATCACTTCCGTGCCCGCATCTTCACGAACGAGGCCCGCGATCTCGCGAACGTCGAGATCCCGTTCAACCGGCAGGAGGGGAAGCTTCTCGAGTGGTGGGGGCGCGTGATTCTCCCCGATGGCACGGTGCGCGAGGTTGAGCAGAAGGATCTCGTCGAGGAGACCCAGGGCCGGCGCGGGGGGGAGGTCGTCCGTGTGCTCAAGGCGAGCCTCCCCGGCGTGGTGCCGGGGTGCGTGATCGACTACGGCTACTCGTACACCTGGCCGAGGTACAACCCGTGGCTGCGCGTCCCCATCCAGTGGCGGTGGCCCGTCCGGCAGTTCCGGTACCGATGGGTTCCGCCCGAGGATTTCACCAGCTCATACTTCACCGAGCGGATCGAGGGGCTGGACGTCGTGATCAAGAACGAGCCGAGAGCGATCTCGGTCACCGGCCGCAATCTCCCTGCGGTGCCGGACGAGCCCTTCATGCCCCCGCGGGAAGAGCTGGGAGCGGCCATCTCGTTCACCTCGACGACGGTCGGCCTCTCGGCCGAGGGCTTCTGGGGCAGGGTCTCGCAGGACCTCGATCGCCGCACCGCCCAGTTCCTCGGGAACGGGAAAGCGATCTCGACGCTGCTCTCGGCGAGCGGCGTCGTCACCGGGGAGCCACGAGCCGCATCGCTTCGCCGGGTGTACGACTGGATCCGCGCGCACGTCCGTGACGTCGACTCAGGGGATGCCGAGGACTTCCCCGACCAGTACGAGCTGGACGAAGCCGTCCGCCGGGGGCAGAAGCCGGCGGCCGCGAGCACCGCCGAGGACATCGTGCGAGCCGGCGAGGGGCACGCGTCGGAGCTGGCGCTCCTCTTCATCGGCGCCGCGCGCGCCCTCGGGGATCGCGCTTTTCCCGTTCTCGCGACCGACCGGCGCACGCGCTATTACAACGAGCTGCTGATGGGGCTCAGCCAGTTCGAGTACGAGGTCGCCGTCGTCTGGGATCCGGCCATACCCGGGGATCCCGAGCTCGTCGTGGCGCCCGGATCCGGCCTCCCGATCGGCGAGCTCCCGTGGTGGATCACGGGGACGCGCGGATTCCTCGCGGCCCCCGAGCGCCCCCGCACCCTGATGCTTCCTCCGGCCCAGGCGCGGCGCAACGTGCGCGACACGAAGGCCGAGGTGACCTTCCCGGGCGGAGGGGGGCCGGCGCACGTGAGCTTCTCGGTCGCGGGCACAGGACAGCCCTCCTACGTCGAGCGCACGGAGCTCCTCCAACTGGGGAGCGAGGCCCGGAAGGCGAGGCTGGTCGAGATGTGCTGGGGTCACTCCACTCTCGACGTTGCCGAGGCCGATTACCCGGGTCTCGACGAACGTCGCGACGACGCGAGGAGGGTCTGTGCGGGGGAAAATCAGGGTCCGGGACCGTTAGCGGACGCCGCCGCGTGCGAGTTCGCGATCCAGGGGCCGTGGAGCGTCGGCGCCCCGATCCTCCCGGAGGAGAATCGCACGCATCCCATCGTGCTTCCCTACCCCGAGACCGACATCCTGAGCCTCGACGTGACGACGCCCCCGGGATTCGAGACCACCGCGCCGCCCGAGACCGTCACCTTCGAGAGCCCGTACGGGCGATATCTTCTCTCGGTGACGGCGACCGAGACCGGGTACCATGTCGAGCGCATGTCGACGATCACCGCGCTCGGCCTGCCGGCATCGGAGTACGCGCCGTTCCGGGAGTTCTTCGAGCGGATCCGCAAGGCCGACAAGACAGCCCTCCACTTCACCCGGAGCGCCCCGAAGCCATGACGAACCGCCGTCGCGCCGCCGCGCTGTCGATCGCCTTCCTCGCCGCGCTCGCCGGGGGGCCGGAGGTCTTCGCCGCGCGCCTCCCCGACTGGGCGAAGGAGATCGCGGACACCGCCCCCCCGGCCCCCGAAGGGGTCGCGCCGTACCCCGCGCGCGTCCTCCTGGACGAGATGCGCTACCAGATCCACCCCGACGGCTCGATGGACGTCCGCCACCGGTTCGCGGCGCAGGCGCTCAGCAGCCGCTCGGATTCCGTCGGCACGGGGTATTTCGGAGTCACGGACACCATGAAGGTGACCGCGTCGAAGGCGTGGCACGTTCCACCCGGCGAGAAGGCGTCACGAAGCTGGGGGCCCGCCGCGGAGGTCGCCCTCGGCGACAACTTCCTCAGCGACACGAAGCTGCGCGTGGTTCAGGTGAAGGACGTGAAGAAGGGAAGCCTCGTCTTCTACGAGTTCGAGGCGGAGGACAATCCCAGGCTGCTTCCCATCACGGAATACTTCTACGACGACGCGCCCGCCTCCGCGCACCGGCTCGAGATCGAGACGCCGCCGGGGTGGAGGCTCGACACGGCGTGGCTGCGCCTGCAGGGACCCGAGCCCTCCGTGTCGGGGAACGTGAGCACCTGGACGATCCGGGACCTGCCGGCGCCGGAGAAAGAGCCGCTGAGCTCCGATCCGCTGGACCGATCTCCCCTCCTCGTCGTGAATCCGGTTCCGCCCGCGGGCGTGAAGCCGGGGCAGACGGTCGTCTCGAGCTGGACCGACTTCGCGCGGTGGCAGGAGGAGATCTTCCGCGGCCGCGACGCGCTGACGCCGAAGGTGGCCGAGGCGGCGAAGGGGGCGATGGGGGAGGGGGCGGACTTCTTCGCGAAGGTCAAGGCGGTCGCGACGTACGTTCGCGACAAGGTCCGCTACGTCGACATCGAGCTGGGGATCGGCGGGATGCAGCCGCGCCCGGCGACGGAGACGCTGTCGAACCTGTACGGTGACTGCAAGGACAAGGGGACTCTCTTCCGGTCGTTTCTCCACGCGGCCGACATCGCGTCGTACCCCGTGCTCGTCAACCTGAGCCACAGCGACACGCTCTCCCCCGACGTCCCCGGATGGGGGTTCAACCATTTCATCGTGGCGGTGCCGGTTCCCGGGGGAAAGGAGATCCCCGCGAGCTTCGCCCCCTCGGTCGTCGACGCCGGAGATCTGGGGAAGATGCTGATCGTCGACACGACCGACGAGAGGACGGCGATCGGGTCGCTCTCGGCGAGCCTCGGCGGGAAGCGCGCGCTCCTCGTCGCCGGAGATCGCAGCCGCATGATCCAGCTTCCTTCGGGCGATCCGGCCGTCCACACCCTCGTGCGCAGGCTCAAGGTCGAGATGCTCCCGAACCGTTCTCTCTCCGTCGTCCGCGAGTCGCACTACCGGGGGACCTTCGCCTGGGAGGCGCGCTCGCGCTACAGCAGCTCGTCGGTCGAGCGCCGGAAGGGGGTCGAGCAGCGCATCCTCCAGATCTGGCCCGACGCGACGGTGAAGGAGTTCAGGACCGACTACGAGACGGCCGACGGGGAGTTCATCGAGACGCTCGACATCGCCCTTCGCCCCGTCCCGTCGAGCGGCACGGCGGCGAAGATCGATCTCTTCCCCGGCGCCGCCGCCGACGTCGAGCGCGTGCCCCTCTCGAAGCGAAAGAGCCCCGTGGACTACGGCTTCGCGCAGACGGTCCGCTACGAGGTGACGCTCACCGGCGTCCCGGAGTCGGCGGCGCTTCCCGGCGCCCAGGCCTCGTCCGGTGATGGGTGGAAGGTGACGACGAGCTACGCGCGGGAGAACGGGGCCATCGTCGCGACGTGGGAGGTCGTCCTGTCGCGCGCGCGCTTCGAGCCCGAGGCCTTCGCGGAGCTCAGGAAGTTCTGGTCGGCGATGGCCTCGGCCTCCTCGTGGGTGATCAACCTTCCCGCGTGAGGAGCGGCGGCTTCCTCGTGTGCCAGTCGGTCGCCGACTGGTAGAGTTTCCCGAGGGCGAGCGCCTTCCTCTCCTCGAACGCCCCCGTCATGAAGACCATCGCGACGGGAAGGCCGTCGGCGCCGTGGCCGCACGGCACGGCGAGGGCGGGGAGGCCGCAGAGGTTTCCCGTTCCCCCGAGGGGATCCGACTCCGAGAAATACTCCGAGAGCTTCGCGTCGATCGGCGACGCGGTGTAGTGCGTGGCGAGGCCGACGATCGCGTCCCACTCGGCATACAGGTCGGCCATGGCGCGCTGCGCCACGGTGCGGATGCGCATCGCCTTCAGGTAGTCGGTCGCGAGGACCATCTTCGATGTCGGCTGCGCCAGACCCGCGCCCGGATCGGCGAGCGACCGGACCTTCCCGGTGTCGAAGAGCGACTCGAACGACGCGGCCCCTTCGGCGACGACGAGAACCCACGCCGCCTCCTCGAAGGGGAACTTCGGCAGGGCGACCTCCTCGATGGAGACGCCGGCGCGCCGCAGGTCGTCGAGGGCCGTCTCGAAGGCCGCGGCGACGGCCGGGTCGGCGTTCTTCGGCAGGTCTGTGCGCAGGACGCCGACCTTCAGCTTCCGCGCGGCGGCGAGATCCATCGGGGATCCGAGCGGCTCGTCGGCGCTCGAAGGGTCTTCGGGATCGACGCCGGCGATCGCCTCGAAGACCGCCTCGCAGTCTGCGGCCGAGCGGGCCATCGGCCCGAGCTTGTCGAGGGTCCACGCGAGGGCCATCGCGCCGTGGCGCGAGACGCGGCCGTAGGTCGGCCTCAGCCCCGTGATGCCGCAGAAGGACGACGGGCAGACGATGGAGCCCCAGGTCTCGGAGCCGATGGCGAAGGGGACGAGCCGTCCCGACACCGCCGCTCCCGATCCCGAGGATGACCCGCACGTCCAGCGCCCGGTGTCCCACGGGTTGCGCGCGGCCCCCGTGAGCGACGCCCCGGCGATGTCGTACCCCATGCCGCCGGCCAGCTCGATCATCGCGCACTTGCCGACGAGGACGGCCCCCGCGTCGCGGAGGCGCCGGATGACGGTCGCGTCCTGCTTCGGGACCTGATCCGCGTACGGCGTGGCCCCCCAGGTCGTGCGGATGCCGGCGGTCGAGACGAGATCCTTCGCGCCGAAGGGGATGCCGTGGAGCGGCCCGCGGTCGCGCCCGGCCGCGAGCTCGACCTCGGCCTTCCGCGCCTGCGCCAGCGCGAGCTCGCGCGTGACCGTGACGAAGGCGTGGAGTTCGGGATCGAATCGGGCGATGCGCGCGACGCTGGCCTCCGCGAGCTCCGTCGGCGACACCTTGTGCGCGCGGATCTTCACCGCCAGCTCGACGACGCCGAGATCGAGGAGGGCCTCGTTCACGGGGCTCATCGGGATCGCCGATCCGAGCGGATCGCCCGGAAGCGGAAGGCGGGCTCGACGTCGTCGGGGAGCTCGAAGTCGCGGAGCTTGACGAGCGCCGCCTCGAAGGCGGGGAGCTGCTTCATCAGGCGCTTGCGCTCGTCCCTCGAGAGACCGGGCTCGCGTTTCGCGAGGGCGCGCGCCTCGTCCGAGAGCTCCGGCGGGGGCGGGGCCGCCGCGGGGGCGTCCTCGGCCGCACGCGGGGCGCCCGAGACGGCGACGATCGCCGGGGCCGCCGCCGCGATCCACCCGAGGGCCGAGCGCCGTGTCACATCCCTGGTGTCGCGATCCTCAGCCATCGTGGCCTCCTTCATGTCCCGCGTCCGTGGATACCGATTTCGGGGAGTGGTAGAGTTCGACATCCGTCCCGCCGGAAAGCCCGCTTCGCACGGAGATACTCCGCCGCCATGAGATTCGACAAGATATCACCGCCCGCTGGAGGCGAAAGAATCGAGCACCGGAACCGCCGCCTCGTCGTCCCCGACCACCCCATCATCCCCTACATCGAGGGGGATGGTGTGGGCCCCGACATCTGGGCCGCCGCGTCGAGGGTCTTCGACGCCGCCGTGAAGAGCGCCTACTCGGGGGCCCGCTCGATCGCCTGGTTCGAGATCTTCGCCGGGGAGAAGGCGGTGGCGAAGTACGGCGAGATCCTCCCGAAAGACACCTTCGAGGCGGTGAGGCAGCACCTCGTCGCCATCAAGGGGCCGCTGACGACGCCGGTGGGGGGCGGCTTCCGCTCCCTCAACGTGACGCTGCGCCTCGAGCTGAGCCTCTACGCCTGCATCCGCCCCGTCAGGTACTTCCGCGGCGTCCCGAGCCCCGTGCTCCATCCCGAGTACCTCGACGTCGTCCTCTTCCGCGAGAACACCGAGGACGTCTACGCCGGCATCGAGTGGAAGGAGGGGACCGACGAGGCGCGCAAGGTCATCGCCTTCCTGTCGCGCGAGATGGGGAAGTCGATCCCGGCCGACTCCGGAATCGGCGTGAAGCCGATCAGCCGCACGGCGAGCCAGCGCCTCATCCGGCGCGCCCTCCAGTACGCCCTCGATCGCGGGAAGAGCAGCGTGACGCTCGTCCACAAGGGGAACATCCAGAAGTTCACGGAGGGGGCCTTCCGCGACTGGGGGTACCAGCTCGCCGCGACCGAGTTCAAGGATCGCGTCGTGACCGAATCCGACCTCGAGTCGGCGCACGGCGGGAAGCTTCCGAAGGGGACGATTCTCCTCAAGGACCGGATCGCCGACGCGATGTTCCAGCAGGTCCTGCTCCGCCCGAAGGAGTACAGCGTCCTCGCCACCCCGAACCTGAACGGCGACTACCTGAGCGACGCCTGCGCCGCGCAGGTCGGAGGCCTGGGGATGGCGCCCGGCGCGAACATGAGCGACGAGATCGCCTTCTTCGAGGCGACGCACGGCTCGGCGCCGAAGTACACGGGGCAGGACAAAATCAACCCGGGTTCGGTGATCCTCTCCGGCGTCATGATGCTCGAGCACCTCGGGTGGCAGGAGGCGGCCGATCTCGTCACGCGGTCGCTCGAGGAGACGATCCTCGCGAAGACCGTCACGTACGATCTCGCCCGGCAGATGGAGGGAGCGCAGGAAGTGAGCTGCTCCCGCTTCGCCGACGAGATCATCAGGCGAATCGGCTGAACAAGGAGAATCCGGAGATGCGCTACAAGGTCACCGTGGTCGGCGCCGGCAACGTCGGCGCCACGGCAGCCCAGAGGATCGCCCAGAAGGGTTACGCCGACGTCGTGCTCGTGGACATCATCGAGGGGGTCCCGCAGGGGAAGGCGCTCGACCTCATGCAGTCCGGGCCGGTCGAGGGGTACGACGTCAGGATCACAGGCTCGAACGGCTACGACGAGACGGCGGGCTCCGACGTCGTCGTCATCACGGCGGGGCTCGCGCGCAAGCCCGGCATGAGCCGCGACGATCTCCTCCTCAAGAACCAGGAGATTGTGGGGGGCGTCACGCGCGAGGTCGCGAAGCGGTCGCCGAAGTCGATCCTCGTCGTCGTGAGCAACCCGCTCGACGCGATGGCCCAGGTCGCGAAGGTCGTCTCGGGCTTTCCGCGCGAGAGGGTCGTCGGCATGGCCGGCATCCTCGACTCCGCGAGGTTCCGCACCTTCATCGCGATGGAGATGAACATCTCGTCCGACAACGTCCAGGCGCTGGTCCTCGGGGGGCACGGCGACACGATGGTGCCGCTCCCGCGCTTCACGACCGTCGCCGGCGTCCCGATCACCGAGCTCCTGACGAAGGAGGTCATCGCGCGCCTCGTGAAGCGGACGCAGGAGGGGGGGGCCGAGATCGTCTCCTACCTCAAGACGGGGAGCGCCTACTACGCCCCGTCGGCCGCGGTCGTCGAGATGGTGGATTCAATCCTCACCGACCGGAAGAAGATCCTCCCGTGCGCCGCGTACCTTCAAGGGGAGTACGGGATCAAGGGCCTCTTCTGCGGCGTCCCGGTCAAGCTCGGGGCGGGCGGCGTCGAGAAGATCCTCGAGCTGCCGCTGAACGCCGACGAGAGGGGGATGCTCGAGAAGTCCGCGGCGTCGGTGAGGGAGCTGGTGGGGATCATGAAGATCTGAAAAAAGTCGATCAGGAATCAATCCGGGGGCTGCCCCCCCGCCGTAACCTCTTTCATGGAGCTGCGCTTGGTCACCGCCGAGGCCGGACCCCTGGCACCACCCCCCGACCCCCTCGCCCCCCTCATCTCCCGGATCGCCTCGGGAAGCGAGCAGGCCCTGGGGGCCCTGTACGATGCCACCAGCTCGAGGGTCTTCGGCCTCACGCTGAAGATCCTGCGGGACAGGCCGGCGGCGGAGGAGGCGACCATCGACGTTTACGCCCAGGTGTGGCGAGAGGCATCCCGCTTCGACCTCCGCCGGGGAAGCGCGCTCGCGTGGCTCCTCAACCTGGCGCGGTCGCGGGCCATCGACATCTATCGCTCGCGCTCCCGCCAATCGGGGCCCGAAGAGCCTCTCGTCGACATCCTTCACATCGCCGACCCGAGCCCGGGGCCGGAGTCGGCGTCGCTCGAGATGGAGAGAGCCCGGAACGTGCGCGCGGCGCTGCGCTCTCTCCCGCCGGAGCAGCGGCGGGCTGTCGAGGCGGCCTACTTCTCCGGGATGAGCCACTCGGAGGTCGCCGAGGCCCTCGGGGAGCCTCTCGGGACCGTCAAGACGAGAATCCGCGCCGCCCTCGCAACTCTGCGCCGCGCCCTGGTCGCGTCGGATAGGGGAATCGCATGACGCCGTCTCGACACGATCTCGACCATCTCGACGATGTCCAGAAAGACCTCGCCGCGCTCCACGCCCTCGGCGCGCTCGATCCCGAAGAGGAGGCATCGTTTCAGGAGCACCTCGCGCTCTGCGACGCCTGCCGGGCCGAGGTGGGCGGCGTCGAGGCGGCGCTCCGGGACCTCCCGCTCGCCGCCCCCGAGGTGGCGCCGCCGGCATCGCTCCGCGCGCGGGTCGTGGAGAGAATTCAGCAGGCGAAGCAAAGCGACGTCGTCTTCGCCCTCGCCCGCGACGCCGTCTGGACGCCCACAGGCATCGACGGCATCGAGACGCGCCGCCTCTTCCACGACGAGGCCGACGATCGCATGACCATGCTCGTCCGCATGGCCGCCGGGACGACCTACCCCGGCCACCGGCACACCGAGGACGAGGACTGCTACGTCATCGAAGGGGACCTCACCCTGAACGAAGTGAAGCTGAAGGGGGGAGACTACGTCCGGGCGAACGCCGGAAGTCTCCACCGCATCGTCTCGACCGAGAAGGGGTGCCTCCTCCTCATCGTGGCGTCGGCCCACGACGAGCTGATCGGCGACGGCCCGGCGGCGTAAGGCGGATCCGGCGGCGCGACATCACTCGAGCGTCTTCCTCAACCAGGAGACGAACCCCTCGGAGGGCTGCGGCTCCGTGTGGCATCTGTAGAGCGCGGCCGCTCGCCGGGTCTCCTCGAGCGCCCGGATTTTCACCAGCACCTGCGGGAAGCGCTTCGCCTGATCGAGTGACGACGCGAAGAGCAGCTTCGCGGGATCGACGCGGCCGAGATCGATCGCGGTCGCGACGCGCCGGCGACATCGGCACGCGCTGTCCGGGTTGACCAGACCGCAGCGCGCGGTCATGAACGACGTGATGCTCGCCCGCGCCCGGGACAGCCGCTTGCGAAAGGCCGCCTTGGAGATCTCGAGCACCTCCGCGGCCTCCCGGTGATCCAGCTCGACGATCTCCCCGAGGATGTACGCCATCCGATGGCCGCGATCGAGACAGAGGAGCATCGCGAGCGTGCACCCTATCTTGACCTCCTCCAGGAGCAGCGCCTCGTCGACGCCGGGTTCGGTGCGCAGCGGGTCGTCCCTGAGCCCCCGGCCCAGATCTTCGCCGAAGGCGTCGAAGCTCGTCGCACGCTCCTCCATCCGCTGCCTTCGAAGCGTCAGCAGGGTGTTGGACGCAAGACGATAGACCCAGGTCGTGAAGGCGCTGTCGCCGCGGAAGCCCGCAAGCCCTGTGATGACCCGCACGAGGATCTCCTGCGTCGCGTCCTCGGCGTCCTGCGGGTGCCAGAGGAACCGGACCGCCAGAGCGTGCACGTCGCGCTGCACGGCGCGGACCACCGATTCCAGGGCGTCGCGATCTCCACCCCGGGCCCGGGCCACGTCGGCCTCCAGGTCCGGATGCCTCGGCGCGGGTCGACTCTCAGCCATGGTCCTCGAGGATCGCCTTGAGCCTTCGGAGCTCTTCGGCGAGCGTCTGCGACTGAGCCTCGAGCGCCCCCTCGAGGCGCTCCAGCGGGACCGGTGGCGGCGTGAGGACGAAGCAGTAGACGCAGTGGTCCCGGTCGATCGCCACGAGGCGCGAGAAGGCGGTCGCAACGCTCCGATCGGGGAAGACCATGCGCCAGTCGATCGTCCCGTGCTCGGGCGAAGCCGACACCTTCAACTCGATCGCGACCTCTCCGGCCGGCGTTCGCAGGACCGCCCGGCCGGGGCTGACGGATGCGAAGGCGCTCGTCCACCTCGGCAACTGCGCCGGATCGGCGATGAACTCCAGCGCCGTGGCACGGGGGACGGAAAGCTCGATGGCCTGCACGTCGAAGCGTTTCATGAGGGTTCTCCTTTCCACCCTCTTGGACTCCCCGAAGGGGCCACGTGTGACCGGCGGCGCGCGTCACGAGGTCAGTGCGATTTCCTCGCGACCAGCGTGTTCGGCCGCAGCGAGCCGAAGGTGATGAGTCCGAGGGCCGCGCCGACGAGCCGGGACTCCGTCAGCCGGGCCTCGCCGCAGCCGCTCGACGCGAACGCCCGCGCGTACTCGCCGTGGTGCCGGATGTCCGAGATGATCGCGTGCCCTCCCGGCTTCAGCACGCGCGCGACCTCGCGAATCGCCTTCTCGCGGTCTTCGGCCTTGTAGAGGTTGTGGATCGCCGCGCAGGACGTCACGACGTCGAAGGAGCGATCGCGGAAGGGAAGAGACCGCATGTCGGCGGTCTGGACGTAAACGCGATCTCCCACACCCTCGAGCTGCGCGTTCCGCACCGTCGCCGACGGTCGGTTGCCGGAGAGGTCCTCCGCCTGCCAGAGGTCGATCCCGAACGCCGCGCCGCTCTTCAGTCTCCTCGCCGCGCCGACGAGGACCACCCCGCGGCCGCACCCGACGTCGAGCACCCGCTCGTCGCCGCGCCATGAGACGTTGTCGAGCAGCCTCTCGCGCTCGCGCGCCTTCCCGACCTTGCTCGACCAGAGCATCCAGACCGCCATGGCGGCGCAGCCGATGCCGGGTCCGAGGCCTAAGCCCACGAGCGGGAGGCGGAGCGTGACGACCCCGAACAGGTTTCCAACCCATTCCTTCGGGAGGAGGCCCACCAGCGCGCCCGTCCCGACGAGCAGCCCCGCCGCCCCGACGATCGCCATGTTCCGCACGACACCCGGGGCGTCGAGGCCGTAGTCGGGGGCGGCGGCTGGCTGCTCTGTCGTCACGCCGTCATTCTACCCGAGGCGCGTCTCGATCACCTCGCGGTGCTGGCGATGCGCTGGGCCATCGGGACGTTCCGGCGCTCGCGGCGGCTTCCCACCGGCGGCCTCGACCGGTAGTTGATCTTCTCGGCCGTCACCTGGGTCCACCCCGACCCCGATCGGACATCGTAGACGCCGATGTACCCGCCTTTGACGAGCTTGAAGGGCTTCGAGATCTTCTTCGTGTGGTCGAACTGCGTCCCGGTCTTCCGGAACGATTCGAACCACGCAGGGTAGACGAAGTCGGAGACGAGGACCCCGTTGATCTTGTAGCCGAACGGCTCCGCCTCGCATGCGTCGCAGACCTCGTAGGCGTAGAGGCGCCCGCCCGCCGTCGTCTCGTCGAAGACCGTGAGGTTGATGCTCGGGTCGGCGAGCATCTCGAGCAGCTCGTGGCTCGCCGTGCAGCTCCACTGCTCGCCGTAATCGAGGTCGGTCCTGGCGAAGACCTTCCCGAGGGGGAGGCCGGCTTTCGTGACGTCGTGGTACCCGAGGGCGCCGGCCTGATCGGAGTTGTCGAGGATGACGAGCCACCACTCGCCGGCGGCCGGCTTCGATCCCTTCGGGACGTACCGCAGGTCCGCGTCGATCCCCCACGCGGGGGCGAAGTCGCGCGTCACCTGCGTCTGAAGCGCGGCGACGACCTTCTGGACGAGCTTCGCGTCGGTGACGACGGTGCTGGCGTTGACGACGGCAATCTTGATGTTGGCCATCGGGAATCTCCTCTTCGAAGGGTGGTGCCGGCCATGCTACGCAGAATAGGAAGCATTGGCAAGTCCGTGGAAAGGGAGGGATTGTGCTCAGCCGAAGACGAGGTGGGCGACGGCGGGCTCGAGGCCCAGATAGATCACGGCGACCGCGGTCAGGTCGAAGGCGGCGTGCGCGACGATGACCGGCCAGAGGCACCCGGTCACCGAGTACATCGTGCCGAAGACGAGACCGGTGATGATCGCCTGCTCCACGCCGGCGATCCCCTGCTCCTTGAAGTGAAGGCTTGCGAAAAAAGCCGAGGTGAGGATAACGATCGCGATCCGCGCGCCGGCGCCGCGTCCCATCAGCTTCCCGAGCCGCTCGAAGAGAAACCCCCGGAAGAGCGTCTCCTCCCCGAACCCGGCGACGAAGATCATGGTGAGGACCATCCCCGGGAGCGCCGCGGTGTTCCCCTCGAGGAAATGGTACGCCGGGTTGACGGCAGGGGCGCCGAGGAGGGGCATCACGATCGCCTTCAGCGCGATCTTCAACGCAGCACCGAAGGCGACGCCGCGGGCGATCGTCAGCCACCAGCTCTTCGGCCGGAGGTATCCGACGTCGCGCCACGGCGTGCGCGACCGATGGGTCCACGCGAGCGCGAGGAGGGCTCCGAGGGGCGGGACGATCTGGCCGGCCAGAACGACCAGCATCGAGAGGACGCCCGCCGCTCCGAAGCCGCGGAGCTTCTCGGCGAAGGGGTCGGGCGCGGAGGCCAAGGCGTTTCCCTAGTCCACCACGAAGAGCCGGGCTCCGGTCTCGGTCCGTGATCGGTGCGGCGCGACATCGTCGGCCACCTGGTAGCTCATCCCCTCGGTGAGCGTCACCACGCGGCCGTCCTCGAGCTCAGTGATCAGCTCCCCTTCGAGCACGAGGATCACGTGCCCCCGGCGGCACCAGTGATCGGCGAGATACCCCGCGCTGTACTCGATGATGCGCACTCGGACGTCGCCGGCCTCGACTGTGCGCCAGACGGCCGTGCCGGTTTCACCCGGATACGTCACCGGCGGCACGGCCTTCCAGTCGGTGGTCGTGAAAGGGAGGTTGCCGAACCGCATGGCCATCGGATCTTCGGTGACGCCCGCTCAGACGAACGTCGCGATCTCCTCGATCGGCTTCTTCGTGATCGCCGGCACCATGGCCCCCTCGGCCGGGTAGCCCGTCACGAGAATGAGGAACGGCCGCTCGTGCGACGGCCGCCCGAGGATCTCGTTCAGGAACCCCATCGGGCTCGGCGTGTGCGTGAGGGAGGCGAGCCCGGCGTGGTGGAGGGCCGTGATGAGGATTCCTGTCGCGATGCCGACCGACTCCTGGGCGTAGTAGTGCTTCACCTTCCGGCCGTCCGGAAGCACCCCGAACCCCTGGGCGAAGATCACGATCAGGTACGGTGCGATCTCGAGGAAGGGCTTGTTCTCGTCGGTCCCGAGCGGGGCGAGGGCGTCGAGCCACTCCTGCGGCGCCGTGCCGTGGTAGAACGCATGTTCTTCCGCCTCGGCTCCGAGGCGGATCCTCCGCTTGATCGCGGGGTCGTGGACGGCGACGAAGTGCCACGGCTGCATGTTCGCGCCGTTGGGGGCCGTTCCCGCCGCGCGCAGGCAACTCTCGATGACCTCGCGCGGAACCGGCCGGTCGGAGAAATCCCGCACCGTTCGCCGCCGCCGGACCTCCGCGTAGAACTCCTCCGCGCGCCGCTTCATGACGTCAGGCGGGTACTCCTGGTAGCCGGCGAGCGGCACGAACGTGGGTTGTGGCACGGTGCCTCAGTGTCGCCGCGCGCCTCGACGATCAGGCCGCGACCTGGACAGTGGCGTAGAAATCCACCTGGCGCGTCGTCTTCCGCGGGACGACGGTTCGATGGCGGGGACGGGGTGGCCGAACTCCGTCCGCTCGCATGCCGCGGAGATGAAGCTCGATGGCGCCCTGAATGCGTCGCAGCGCGGCGTCGATCGTCTTCCCCGTCGCCACGCATCCGGGCAGATCGGGAACCGACGCGCCCCAATCGCTTCCGGGATCCTTGTTGATCCGAACCAGGTAGGTCAGCGTTCGCATCCCAGAACTCACACCACCGCCACCTTCACGCAGTTGACCGGAGGGAGCGAGTCGAAGAGGCAGTCCCACTTCTCGCCGCCGTCGCGGCCGATCCAGACCTGGCCGGTCGTCGTGCCGAAGTAGAGGGCCGGAGTCTTCGTCTCGTCGATGTCCATCCCGTCGCGCAGCACCGTGAAGAAGGACTCTTTCTTCGGGAAGCCCTTCGCGAGCCTCTTCCAGGATCCGCCGCCGTTCTCGCTGCGCCAGACCGCTGGGGCGCCGTCGGGGCAGGTCCGGGTCGCCCCCACGTGCGGCACGACGTAGACGGTGTCGGGATCGTGCGGGTGGACGGCGATCGGAAAGCCGAAGTCCGACGGGAGCCCCTTCGCGATCGAGCGCCACGACTTCCCGTAATCGTCGCTCCGGAGGACGCCGATGTCGGGGCGTTTCCCGCCGGGCCCCTCCCAGTCGGCCCAGCCGCCGTGGTTCTGCATGTACATGCGCCCCGGTGCCGCCTTGGGGGCGACGATCTTGTGCACGCACTGGCCGAACTCGGGGTACGGGTCGGGGTTGAAGCCGGCGCCGACCCCCTTGTTCGACGCGGTGAAGGTCTTCCCGCCGTCCTCGCTCAGGTAGTGGCCACCGGTCGAGATGCCGAGGTGCACGCGATTCCCGGAGCGAACGATCGTGTGCAGGCACAGTCCGCCGTTGCCGGGCTGCCACTTGCGGGCGTGATCGTGGTTGCTGATCCCCTCGACCATCTCCCACGTGTCGCCGCCGTCCCCGCTCCGGAAGAGAGACGCCGGCTCGACGCCGCACCACAGGTCGTTCTTCCCGTCGCCGGGCTCGAGAGACCAGATGTTGGCGAGGGCGCGGCCGTCCTCTTTCGGAAACGCCGGGGCCGACTTCGTCTCCTTGAACTTCTTCCCGAGGTCGGTCGAGACGAGGACCTTCATGCCGAAGAAGGGGTTGCAGCTCGAGGCGTAGATGCGGGGCTTGCCGCGTGTGTCGATGAGCGTCGAGTAGACGGCGACTCCCTGCCCGAACGGCCCTCTCAGCGCGAAGCGTCCGCGGGCCTTCGACGACTCGGCGACGAACACACCTTTCTTGGTCCCGATGGTGAGGATCACTTTCTCCGGCATGGGTCAGCCTCCTGAGACGGCCGGCAGGACGTTGAGGGTGTCCCCCGGCGCGAGCGCGGTTTCGAGTCCTTCGAGATCGCGGATGTGGTCGGTGTTGACGAAGAGGTTGATGTGGCGCCGCACGGCCCCGGTCTCGTCGCAGATGCTGCGGTGCAGGTTCGGGTGGGCGCGCTCGAGCTCGTCGAGGGCGGCCTTCACGCTCGGCACGGTGAGCGCGAGCTCGTCGGCGCCGTCGCAGCAGACGTGGAGCCCGCCGGGGACGCTGACGGTGACGGTCAGGGCGCGGGCCATGGCCGAGGATAGCGCGAGGGGTGGGGAGGTGTCAGCAGGGATTTTAGCGGGACGAGCGGCGGTACCGGAGGGCTGCCCGCCTCAACCCGGCGAGGAATTTTGCCCATCGAGGGGCCCATGGCTCGACCCGGAGCGTCCCGTTCTTCAAGTGCTCAAGCGTGATCCGGACGCAAGGGAGCCTTTGATACTCTTTCAGCACGCGCCTGCCGAGCCCGATCGCGGCTTTCGTGCGTCCAAGGGCGTGGAGGCATTCGAGCTGCTCGGTGCAAATGAACTCGATCTCGTTCCGGTCGGCGACGGCACGTGCCGCCCGCCCGGCGTGCTGGAGCAATGTCCACGCGGTCCGGAAGTCGCCGTGAGCCTTGAACAACGACACCGCGTGCCGGACTACCTCGGGGTCACGGGGGTACCGCGTCAGGAGATACCTGAGAAGGCGCTCGAGTTCCTCCCAGCGCTCCAGGCAAGCGAGCGCATTGGCCTTCGTGAGGAGAAACATCTGCTCGTATGCGGCGATCGTGTCCAAGCAACGATTCGTGTGGCGAAGTGCGAGGCCGAAGTTTCCTTTGAAGGCGAACTGATACCGGATCCAGTCCTGTGAACTGTCCAGATGTTCTGGAGGCGCTCGACTCTAGCGCCGGGAGCCGGATGCCTTGCGCGCACCGTTCACCCGTCGCCTGGCGCGCGGCTGCTTCGAAAACCGCTTCGCTGCGGTGAGGGCGGCGCGCAGCATCTGATTCACGGCGTCGTCGGATGGGAAGGCCGTCGCCAGATCGGGTTCAAGAACGACGAGGTTCGAGTCGGCCCGCAGTCGCTTGGCGTACTTACCCCGGACCCCGCCTTTCATGGAAGCGAAGTCGTACTCGGGTCGCATTCCGTTCGAAGATGATCTACGCGCCCTCTTCATAGAATCTCCGTTCGCGCCTAGTGGCCGCTCTCGCGCTGATGATGCGGACCGCGTTTGCTTCCTCTGTGTGGGAGACGACCAGGAGCCGTTGTCTTCTGGACATTCCTATCGTGAGAAACCGCCGCTCGCGGTAGGAATGTTCACTGTCAGTGATAGGTGGTCGAAAGCGGATCAGGGAAGACCGAAGCTGCTTCGTAGAAGTCCACCCGGTGTTTTCGGAGGTTGGCCGCCGCCTTGGCTGGATCCCACGTGACAATCACGGATCGAGTATACCGCGGACGTCAGCTCGGCCTGAACGCGGCCCCTTACTCCCCGCCTCGCTCGAAGAACTCCTCCAGCCGGCGGATGCACTCCGAGATCGCCGTGGCCGGCGTCGGGCCGACGATCGACTCGTCGAGGTGAAACTGCAGGATGAGGACCCTCGACCCGTCCGCGCGGTAAAGGAACGGGAAGGCCTGGAACCGCCCCTCGCCGATCGTGTCGCAGAAGATGTCCACCTTGCGCCCCGCGATGTGGAGGGTGCTGCGTCCCGTCATGATCGACGCGATCCCCTCTGGAGAGCGACGATCCAGGAAATCGAGCGCCTCCTTGATCGTCGACTCCTCCGCCGCCTGGGACGAGACGCCGTGCCCCTTGAAGATCTTGAGCTGGCCGTCGTGATTGAATGGGTCGGAGACGAAGACGAAGCACAGATGGCGATCGGCGGCGAGGCGGGCGGAGTGCACCACCACCTCGAAACCGCGGACCTTGATCTGCCTTCCCCCGGAGAGGGATGGCGCAGGGAGAGGGCTCATCGCAAGCCGAATCTACGGCCGGCCCCGGGGACGGTCAAACCCTACCCCCCCTGGGCGGCGGGGGGTGGGGAGGACGGCAGATCCGGCGGGATCGGCGCGCTGACGAGCGCCGAGCAGAAGCGATCGGCGGCGTGGATGACGTCGCCGAGCCCCTCTCCCGCGGCGTTCACCACGATGGAGAACACAAAGAGGCGCCCCGCATCGTTCCACGCATATCCCGACAACGACGACACGCCATTGATGAACCCCGTCTTCGCGCGGATCTTCCGGGTCGCGGAGCTCGAGGTCATGCGGTGATCGAGCGTCCCGTCGACGCCGCCGATAGGAAGGGAGGCCATGAACTCGGGGGCGGCGTGGAAGTCGTTGCGGGTCGCGAGGAGGAGGCGCGCCAGCATGTTCGCCGACACGCGGTTGTCGGGGCTCAATCCCGAGCCGTCGGCCTGCACCAGCCCCGTCGAGGCGATGCCGAGCGTGTCGAAGTATCGGCGCACCGCGTTCGCCCCCTTCTCGGCCGTCCCCGGGGCGCCCCCCCTCTCGGCGCCGATCGTCCGCAGGATCGACTCGGCCATGAAGTTGTTGCTCTCCTTGTTCATGTCCTGGATCAGGTCGGCGAGCGGCTTCGACTCGTGGACCCACAGAAAATGGGAGCCGTGCGGGACGAGCCCTTCGCGGGGCGGGCCGGTGACGGTGATCCCCTCGGCGGCGAGGGCGTCCTTGAACGTGGTGACGGCGTAGAGGGTCGGCTCCTCGACGCACCTGTAGGTCGTGACGGGGGCGCCGGGGGGGATGCGCCCTTCGACGTGGATGATGTTCTGCTGGCCGTCCCACTGGCGGCCGACCCTCAGGTCCATCGCGCCGGGGGCGGTCACGGCGCGGTTCATCACCTTGAAGTACGACGGGTAGGGTTCGAGGTAGACGTCGGGGGCGCGCCCCGGCGCGGTCGGCGTGACGGTGATCGCGACCGAGCTGTAGAAGGACGAGAGGGCGCTGATCGGGGCGTTGTACGGGTTGTCGACGACCGGGGAGGGCCATCGCGGCCCGCGCCGCACGTCGTCGAAGTACGAGTCGTCGCCGATGACGCTCCCCTCGACGCGCGTGATCCCCATGATCCGGAGGCGCCGCGCGATCCCCCACCACTCCTCGCCGACGAGTCCGGGGTTTCCGCCCCCCTTGATGAAGAGATCGCCGCGCACGATCCCCGAGGAATCCGGGGGGCTCGACGTGTAGAAGGAGGTCTTGAACCGGAACTCGGGGCCGAGGAGTCCGACGGCCGTGGCCGACGTGACGATCTTCATGTTCGAGGCGGGCTTCAGGAGGAGATCGGGCTCGAGCGAGAAGACGCTCTGCCCCGAGTCGGCGTCGAGGACCTGGATTGACGTGCGCGCCGACGAGAAGGGGCGGCTCTCGGCGATCTTCCGGAGGGCGTCCGCCAGGTCCGCGTCGCGCGAGGACCTCGAGGACCTCGGAGGCGGCGGCGTGGCGGGCTTCGGGGCGCGCTTGCCGCGAGGCGCTGCGTCAGCCTGCGGCAGCGCGCCGGCGATGAGCAGGAGGGCGAGCGCGAGACGGCGCGGGTTTCGGACGATCGAGTGCGTGGCCGGCCTCCTTGATCGCGCGGGGCGAACGCCTGCGGCGTCCCGCGGGCGAAACTCAGCATAGAACTCCCGCCCCTTCGGAGCGAGTGGAATCTTCGGGTAAAATGCGCCTCGCCATGACGCCGCGCCACCGATCCTGCCTCGGGAACATCGCCCTCCTCGCCCTCTCGGTCGCGGCCACATGCGCCGTCGGCGAAATCGTCCTCCGGTACTTCCGGCCGCAGCCCCTCGAGGCGGTCTACATGTGGCCCGACGGCACCCTCCGGCACATCCCGTCGTTCTCGCACACCTACGCCCGCGGCGAGTTCGCGAGCGTGGCGAGATTCAACGCCCAGGGGCTCCGGGGCCCCGAGATCCCGGCGCGGAGAGAGCCGGCGCGGCTGCGCACGATTGTCCTCGGCGACTCGTTCGTCGAGGGGGCGCAGGTCGAGGAGGACGAGATCCTGACGACACGCCTCGAGAGGCTCAGCGGCTCGCCGCCTCGCCTCGAGGTGATCAACGCCGGGGTCGCCGGGACGGGGACGAGCGAGGAGCTCATCCTCTTCGATCGCGCGCTCGCGCCGTTGAAACCCGACCTCGTCCTCCTCGGCTGGTACCCGAACGACGTGCGCAACAACGCCGACCGAAAACTGTTCCGGATCGTCGATGGGCAGGCGATCGCCGCGCGCGAGCCGTCCCTCCCGAAGGTGCGCCTCGTCTACGACCTCCGGAAGTTCTTCGCCTCGCGCTCGCACCTCTACATGCTCGTGAAGCAGGCGGTGGATGCCGCCACCGAGGAGGACCCTGTCGAGCGGCGCGCCGGCAAGGCGGCGGCCCCCGCGCTGAACGCCGCCGCACCTCTCGAGGCCGAGGAGGTTTTCGAGCGCAAGCCGTCTCAGCTCGTGGCCGGCGGATGGGATCTCTCGCTCGCCCTCCTCAGCGCGATGAAGCACCACGTCGAGGCGGGTGGGGCGCGCTTCGTCCTCGTCGTCTTTCCGAGCCGCTTCCAGGTGGACGACGCGCTGTGGCGGGCCCAGGCGGCGAGAATCGGCGTGGACCCCGCGACCTTCGATCTCGGCAAGCCGCAGCGCCTGCTGGCGGAGTGGGGGAAGAGCACGGGGACGCCGGTCATCGATCTTCTCGACGAGTTCCGCCGGCGGAACGTGTCGAACACGTTCTACTTGAAGACCGACGCCCACTGGAACCCGCTGGGGCACCAGCTCGCGGCGGAGACGATCGCGAAGGGGCTGAGGGAACTCGGGGTGTTGGAGTAGGCGGCCCGTCCGGCCGTTACCTCGCGAGGAGGCGCGGGTCGATCCCCTTGCCCGTCGTGTACGAGGCCCCAACGGCGCCGACGACCGCGGTCTTGCGCGTGAGCCCGGCTCCCTCCCGGAGCCGGAAGAGCGCCTCGATGCCGGTGCAGTGCGCGCCGAGAATGCTCAGGACGTGCAGCTCACGCAGCTTCGCCCCGGTCCAGGCGAGCGTCGCGTCGTCGGCCGGGAAGAGATGGAATCCTCCGATCGCCGCCTGGATCGGCCCAGTCCGGATGCGGCGCTGCGCGTACTCGAGGGTGTTGACGATCCCCGCGTGGGCGCACCCCGACACGACCACGAGCCCGCCGTCGGCGTCTGCGACGAGCGCCTGATCCTCGGGGATGTCGTCGTCCTTCGGCCCCGAGGGGGTCGGGATCTGCGCGTGCCCCGAGACGTTGTGCTCGGGGTAGGTCCTCGGCACGGGCCCGGTGAGCCAGACTCCGGGGAAGATCTCCACGGGCCCCGCGCCCTCCTCGAAGCGCCCGCCGGTCGCCTCGAATTCGGAGCGAAGGGCGATCATCGAGTTGGCCTCGCGATCGCTTCCCGGATCGCGGCGGCTCAGGAAGATCCCCGTCGCCACGTGCGCCCGTGAGAGAGCCGCCGAGTTCACCTTCGACAGCTCGCGCCGCAGCGCGAGGAGGCCGCCGGTGTGATCGTCGTGGTAGTGGCTCAGCACGACGTCGGTGATGCCCGAAAGATCGATCCCCAGCTCTCGGGCGTTCGTCATGACGGTGTTCGGGCGCGCACCGGTGTCGTAGAGAATTCTGTGCCCGTCCGCCTCCACAAGCGCCGAGAAGCCCCACTCGCCGATCCCGCCGCCGGCGTCTCCCGCGAGCATCGTCGAGAGGATCGTGACCTTCACGGCGTGAACCGGAGGGGCGGTGGGCGGGGCCGCGGCGCGGGGTGACGACACGATGGTAAGGATCGCGAGGGCCGAGCCCAGAGTCATGCGCCAGGCGCGTTCGGGAGCGTTCATGACGTGGGTTCTCCGCGCATGGCCCGTTCCAGCAGATCGGTGACGCCGAGGACGGCCGCGTCTTTTCTCAATCGCTCGACGTCGAGCCGTCGATTCTGGACGCGGATGATGCCGAGAATGTCGCGCCACTGCTTGTCGGACGTCTCGCCGCCCATCCGGAACCACCGCAGTTTCTGGAGGAGGATGTCCTCCGGCGCGTAGACGTACAGAAAGCGATCGGGGTTCGCGGCGACGAGTGCCCTCCGCCGCCGTGCCAGCTGTTCGGCGTCGAGAGGGGTCCCGCCGGCGACGAACAGATCCACTTTCATGGTCGTGGCCATGTGAATGATGTTCGCGCTCGCTCGATCGTCGACGGCGCGCCGGATGACCTCGGCATCCGCGTAGAACTCGCCGCGAAGCTCGGCGACGAATCTGTCCACGACGGTTCTGGTCAGTGCGGCGACGATGTCGACGTCGACCGAGGAGCGGGGTTCCCCGTTCAACGAGCTGGCGAGCGAACCGCCAATCAAGTACACCACGTCGCAGGCCTCGAGCGCCTCCGCGACGCGCAGGGCGATCAGGATGGGCTCCGGTGTCAGGAGATCGGGGATGACAGGCCTCGCGATTCCGGGTACGCCCGGCCGGCCAGCTCGGCGCCGAGCCGGATGATGGCGAAGCGAAGGAAGATCTCCCGATCGGACGCTTCGGGGTGGCGCATTCTGATGCCGGCGAGGCACATCGTGTCGGCGGCGCGCGAGATCTCACTCACCAGGTGGAGCTTCTCGGCCGGCGACATCTGGCGCCAGAGCTCCAACTGGATCCGCTCCGCTTCTGCCGAAGTGTCCAGCGCGAGGTCGGCCGGGGAGCCCTCAGGAGAGTCCATGCGCGGGATTATATCGGCCCTTCACGCTCCTCTCACCCCTCCGGGTCCCAGCATGTCTCGCACGTGCGGTTGAAGGCGCGGAAGCCGAGGAGGGTGACGTCGGGGGTGAGGTAGCCGTCGCGGATCGGCTCGTCCTTCATGAGGTCGGTGCTCAGGTACTTCTTGTTGCTGTCCGGGAAGAGCGTGACGACGCGGGCCTCGCCGCCCATCCGATCCTGGACGCGCGCGGCGCCGAGGAAGTTCGCCCCCGACGAGATGCCGACGGCGAGGCCGCACTGCCGCGCGAGCTTCTGCGCCATCAGGATCGCGTCGCCGTCGTCCACCGCGACGACCGCGTCGAGGGCCTTGAGGTCCACGATCGGCGGGATGAACTCGTCGGAGATCCCCTGGATGCGGTGCTTCCCCACTTTGTGCCCCGTCGAGAGGGTCGGGGAGCCGGCCGGCTCGAGAGGATGGACCTTCACCTCGGGGTTCATGCGGCGCAGGAAGCGCCCCGTGCCCATCACCGTGCCGCCGGTGCCGACCCCCGCGACGAAGGCGTCGGGGACGAGGTTGCGGATCCGGAGCTGCGACCAGATCTCGGGGCCGGTGCTCTGCGCGTGAGCCTCGCTGTTGTCCTCGTTCTGGAACTGCCGCGGGAGGTAGGCGCCGGGGGTGCGCGCGGCCAGCTCCTCGGCGCGGCGGATGCTCCCGAGGAATCCCCCCTCGGCCGCGCTCACGAGGTGCACGTCGGCGCCGAACGAATGGATGAGGTCGATCCTCTCCGCGCTGAGCCAGTCGGGCATGAAGATGGCGACGGGGTGGCCGAGGGCGCGGCCGATCGCGGCGAAGGAGATGCCGGTGTTGCCGGAGGTCGCCTCCACGATCAGCGATCCCGGGCGCAGGTCCCCCTTCTCGTGCGCCGACTTCAGCACGAAGCACGCCATCCGGTCCTTCACGCTCCCCGTCATGTTGAGCGTCTCGGCCTTGGCGAAGAGGGTGCGGCGCGCGCCGCGAAAGGTGTAGTCGATGGCGAGGAGGGGCGTCTTGCCGACGAGGTTCGTCAGCCCCCGCAGGCGCTGGGCGATGTCGGAGTCGATGGGACGATCCTTCAGATGTTCGCGGGCTTGCGGGCGACGGCGTACACGACGTCGGCCTGGATCGCGCGCACGCCGTGCGCTTCAGCGTAGCGCAGATTCGCGGCCCTCACACGCTCGCGCGCCGCGGGGTCGAGCTGATCGACGGTCCCGCGGTACCCCGATCCCATCACGATGCGCCACCAGTCTCCGGGAGCCGCGATCGCGTGAGAGGCCGCCTCGGCGACGCACTCGGCCGCGTCGACGCCGGCCTCCGCGAGAAGAGCCGACAGCCCCTCGGGGTCGCTGATCCGATCCCATGGGTTGAAGCTCTTGAAGAGATCCGGGCGCTCGGCGCGGACCGACTCCCAGAAGACGCCGTTCATCGGCTCGAAGATCCCCCGGCCCCAGGTCGTGAGCGCGAGGCGGCCGCCGGGCCTCACGCGCCGCCACAGCTCGCGCACCGCCCCGGGCATGTCGGGGAGGAAGAAGATGCCGAAGACGCACACCACCGCGTCGAAGGATTCGTCGGGGACGCCGAGGTGCTCGAGATCGGCGAGGCGGAACTCGGCGCAGCGAAGGCCCCGCGACGTCGCCTTGGCGCGCGCGAGGGCGAGGAGCCTCTCGGAGATGTCGGCGCCGAGGACGTGGCCGCCGGCCCCGACGCGCTCGGCCGCGGGGAGCGCCGACGCGCCGGCGCCGCAACAGACGTCGAGGACGCGCTCCCCCGGGCGGAGATCGATCCGCTCGACCGTGCGGCGGCCGAACCGATCCCAGAAGGAGAGGGCCGGGTCGTCGAAGGTGTCGGCGGCGGCGTCGTACGTCGCCTTGGCCCTCTCCTTCGCGTCGGTCATGCGATGCCGCTCCGTCCCGCTACCGCTTGCGCGCGACGAGGACGAGGAGGGGCGACCCGACGGCGAAGGGCTCGCCGGCGACGGAGCCGAGCGTCTCCTCGACGTCGAGCCCCGCCTCGTCGAGCATCGCGCGGATCTCGCGGAGGGTGAAGACCCACTGGAGGCCAGTGCGGGTCGTCCTCTCGCCGCCCCGGATGAAGGTGTACTCGGTCTCGATGCACCCATCGCCGGGGTGGTAGGTATTCCGCTCGAGAAAGGTGATGTCGCCGACCTGCGCCCACTCGTTCGGGCGGAGGCGCGGCAGGATCGACTCCGCCGCCATCCCCGTGTCGGCGACGAAGCGCGCCCCGGGCTTCAGCGTCGAGGCGACGGCCCGGAGAAAGGAGCGCGTCTCCTCCGGATCGATGTACCCCAGGCTGTTCCCGAGGCAGCATGCGCCGTCGAACTCGGCGCGCCAAGCGAGGAAGCGCATGTCGGAGACGACGAAGGCGGCCGCCGACCCGGAGGCCGCGGCGATCTGCTTCGCCCGCGCGATCGCGCCGGCGGAGAGATCGACCCCCGTCACGTCGTGCCCCAGGGACGCCAGCTCGATCGAGTGGCGCCCCAGTCCGCACGGGACGTCGAGAACCCGGGCGCGGGCCCCGAGCCTCAGCTTCCTCGCGACGAACCCGGCCTCGGCCCGCGTGATCTCGGGTGGCACGCACGCGGCCCAGAAGTCGAGGGCGATCCCCTCGAAGAAGCTCCTGTACCAGTCCCGGTGCGCCGCAAGGGCCATCGCGCGCAGCTACTCGAGCGGTATCCGCTTCGCGTTCGCGGCGAGCCACGCGTCGAAGGTCTGGAGCGCGGGGTTCAGAGAGCGGGAGAACTCGAGGCTTCTCGCCCCGCAGAACTCGGTCTCGAACTCGGCGTTGAATTGGAACATGTTGCCGAGGTCGTCGGCCCCGGGGAACCCGAACTTGCGGAACGCCTCCGCCGGGATGGCGTTGTAGCCGACCTCGCGGCCGAGCGCCTTCGTGAGCGACGTGGCCATCTGCGATCCGGTGAGGTGCTCGCCGGCGACGCCGACGGCCCTGCCGATGAGCTCCGGCCCCTTCCTGAATATCCCGTAGGCGCAGCGGCCGATGTCCTCGGCGGCCATCCCCGGGAGCTTCCGGTCGGACATCGGCATCGTGATCGCGAGGCGGCCGTCCGGCCCCTTCTTCGGCCCCATCCCGAAGTGGATGAGGTTGTCCCAGTAGAACGACGTGCGGTACAGCGTCGTCGGCACGCGCAGCTCGACGAAGGTCGAGTCGACCTCTCCCTTCGCGTCGAAGTGCGGCACCTTGTAGCGGCCCATGAGCGTCGGCATGCGACCGTCGCTCAGCGGGATGAACTTCCGGGTGTCCTCGAGCGTCGACCAGATGGCGTGCTGCACGCCGGTGTGCTTCGCGGCCTTCGCCATCGCGATCCCCTGGGAGAGCTCCTTCTCGGGGGAGAAGTGATCCCAGAAGAAGGTCACGCAGAAGACGCCGTACGCCCCCTCGAACGCCTTCTTCAGGCTCTCGATGTCGTCGACGCTCGCGGTGACGACCTCGGCCCCGAGCTTCGCGAGCGCCTTCGCCTTCTCCGTCGTCGCGTCGCGGGTGACGGCGCGCGCCGTGAACGCGCTGTTCTTGTCCGCGCAGATGGCGCGGACCAGGCCGCCGCCCTGCGCGCCCGTGGCTCCGACGACGGCGATGATCTTCTTGCTCGACATGGGACTCTCCTCCTGGCGCGCCCCGGCGCAACCCGCCGCCCTATCCGGCTGCGGGAAAATCGGGGTGAACGAGTGATGTGTAGTGCGCCGACCTCTCGTCGAAGCGCGCGAGGAGTCGGCGAGCGGGCGGTGGAACGACAGCGGCCTCGACGTCGGCCCCCGCGAAGTCGCGCACCGCGTCCATGGAATCAAAGAACGTCACGGTGACGAACTCGACCTCGTCGCCCGCGTCGCGGCGCATCAGGTGGGCGCCGCGGTATCCGTCCACGCGGCGGATCCCCGGGAGGACTTCGGATCGCAGAAGCTGCTCGTAGGCGCCTGCGTTCTCGCTCGTCGTCCAACCGTGCCACACGCGCGCGATCATCGTTCACGACCTCCGGGAATCCCCGCCCGAGATGTAAGTGGGTTGAGCCGGCATCTTAGTGCGTTCCGGACGAGGTTTCAGCCCCGGGAGGCCCGCAGGCCGGGGGCCAGGCCGTACAGGATCGCCGCCGCGAGGAGCGTGGCGGAGATCGCGAGGATCTCGGCCGGCGTCGTCGTGAAGAGGACGCCGGCGAGCGCGGCGATGGCGGCGGCGGGGACGGCGTCGCGGAGCGTCCCCCGGAGAGGGCTCCGCGCGACCCCCGCGCGCCGGTCGAGGCGGATCGAGGCGGCGCTGCACGAAATGTACAGGAAGATCGTGGCGACGCTCGAGAGGATGATCAGCGTCTCGAAGGTCCCCGAGAGCGCGAGGAGGCACGCGATGATCGCGTGGGACGTGACGGCGACGTGCGGGACGCGCGTCCCCGGGTGCACCGCGCCGAGCGCCCGCGGAAGCATCCCCGCGCGCCCGAAGGCGAAGAGGACGCGCGACGATCCGAGCAGGTCGCTCGCGAGCCATCCCCCCATCGAGACGATCGCCGCGCCGACGATGAAGCTCCGGCCGGAGCCGGAGACCCGCCCGAGGGCGTCGGCGAGAGGGGCCGAGGACGCCGCGAGGTCGGGGCCGAGGATCCCCTGCGCCACGATCTGGATCGCGAGGTAGACGAGGACGATCGCGGGGATCGCGATTCCCAGCGCGCGGGGGATCGTCACGGCGGGATCCCGCACCTCGCCGCTGGCGCCGAGGGCGATCTCCATCCCGGAGAGGGCGAAGATGGCGAGGATGACGCCGCGCCCGACGGAGGAGATCGCCGGAGCGGCGCCCCACGCGAGGTTCGCGGGGTCGACGAGCGAGGCGCCGAGGAGGACGAAGACCGCGAGCGCACCGAGCTTCAGCGCCGCCGCCACCGTCGCGACGCGCGACCCCGCCCGAACCCCCTTCAGGTTGATGGCTGCGAAGAGGGCGTAGAGCAGAACGATGACCGCGCCGCGCGCCAGAGGGCGAGCGAGCGCAGGGAAGGGGAGGGCCGCGATGTCGAGGAGACCGGCCGAGATCCCCGCGCTCGACAGGATGTTCGAGAGCCACAGCACGATGCCGGTCAGGTAGCCGGTGAAGGGGCCGAAGGCGGCGTCGGCGTACGCGTAGCAGCCGCCGCTCTGCGCCACGAGCTTCCCGGCGCGGGCGAAGGAGATCGTGACGCACGCCATGATCCCCGCCGCGGCGAGGTACGCGACGGGGGCCGCGCTCCCGAGGTCGCGCGCGAGCGCGGACGGAAGGGTGAAGATGCCGGCTGCGATGACGCTGTTGACGATCCCCGCCGCGAGCCCGATCGGCCCGACGACCCGGAGGAGCCCTTCGTCCTTCACGAACGGAACATGAAGTAGACGGCCCCCATCAGACACATCCCGGCCCAGAGGAAGTCGAGCTTGAGCGGCTGCTTCATGTAGAGAATCGCGAACGGCACGAAGACGGCGAGCGTGATCACCTCCTGGAGGATCTTGAGCTGAGCCAGCGAGAGATCGGCGTAGCCGATCCGGTTCGCCGGCACCTGGAGGAGGTACTCGAAGAAGGCGATCCCCCAGCTCGCCGCGACCGCGATGAGCCACGGCTTCGCCCGGAGGTTCCGGAGGTGCGCGTACCAGGCGAACGTCATGAAGACGTTGGAGCAGACGAGAAGGAACGCGGTCGTCAGGGTCGTCGTCTTCATCGAATGCCTCTCAGAGGAGCCGGTCCAGCCCTCGGACCAGTCCGGTGACTTCGAAGACCTTGCGGATCGCCAGGATCGTCCCGCCGATGTACGGGCCGGCGCCCGGGCCGCCATCGTACTGAATCGTGAGCCGCTCGTCGGGCTTCCCGAACCGGATCTCGAGGCCGATGGTGTGGCCGGGCAGCCGGAGCGAGTGGACGCGCGAGCCGTCGATCGAGGCGCCCCGCGCCTCCCGGTCCCCAAGTGTTCCGTCGATCGGCACCCCGGGGTCGGGCGCGTGGATCTCGGAGAGGCGCCACGCCAGCTCCCGGGCCATGCCGCTCGGCGCGTCGACCTTCCCGGCCCCGGCCGAGTCGACGATCTCCCAGGAGGCGAAGTGCCTCGCCGCCTCGACGGCGAAACGCTGGAGGAGCGCCGCCGAAATCGCGAAATTCCCCACGGCCACGACGCCGACGCCGCGGAGGCGCGCGAGCTTGTCGATCTCCGCGAGCTCTGCGGTCGTGAGGCCCGAGCTGCCGATGACGACGCGGCGCCCGGCGTCGATCGCCGCGAGCGCGTGCTCCCGCACGCTGCCGGCCCCCGTGTACTCGACGAGGACGTCGAACGGGGTCGCCATCGCCTCGGCGATCGTCCCGCTGACGACGACGCCCCCCTCGTGCGATCCGGCCGCGCGCCGGGCGACGGCGGCGACGAGCCGCACGTCCTCCGTCTCCGCGATCGCGGCGGCGAGCGGTCTCCCGATCCATCCGGTGATCCCGGCGAGGCAGACGCGGATCATCGAGTCACCCGGCGCGCGCCGCACGCACGGTTGGAGCACCGTCCTGAGCGTGATAGCAGAGCCGGGTCCAGAGGATCCAGAGCGACCCGCAGAGGAGGAGCCCGAGCGTCGCGCTCCACAGCGAGAGGACCGTCGCGAGGGCGTAGACGACGGGGCCCGCGCGATAGGCGCTACGGACGCGATCGATCGCCTCGTCGGCAACTTCCTCGCGCACGAGGCGCCGCCTGATCGTCACCGAGAGGAAAAGAGCCAGGAAGGCGAAGCTCACGGCGAGGAATGTCCCGCAGTAGAAGGCGACCGCGGTGTTTCCAGCCTCGGTCCCGAGGTGCCGCGCGACGACGGCGGTCGGAAAAGGAACGAAGGTCACCATGAGCAGGACGAGCCCGTTCGAGAAGAGGAACGGGTAGTCGACGGCGCGCACCCAGCGCATGAACTCGTGGTGGTTGATCCACATCACGAGGATCACGAAGAAGCTGAAGGCGAAGGCGAGGAACGACGGCCACAGGTGGGCGAGCGCCGCCCACAGGCTTCGATTCCCCGCTCCCTCCGCCAGCTCTGGGACGCGGATCTCGAGGATCAGGAGCGTGATGGCGATGGCGAAGACGCCGTCACTGAACGCCTCGACGCGGCCGGTCTCTCTCTCCAATGTCTCCTCGCGGGCGGGGCCGCCTAAGGGGTGATCGCCGTGCCCTGGAACGAGACGGCCTGCCAGGCCCCCGCGCGCCGGACCCAAACCTTGGTGAACCGCAGGTCGTCGTTCATGGTCCTGTCGCCCATCGTTCGGGTGCGCGCCAGCCGCCCCGTCACCACGGCGGCGTCGCCGTAGACGCGTGTCAGCGTCTCCGTCGTCTCGTAGCGCGAGAGCTTCATGTGCCCGGCCTTGAAGACGCTGAGAGCCCCGGTCTTGTCGATGGGGGCCATCCCCGGCACGAGGATGACGATGTCGTCCGCGAGGAGCCGGCTCAGCGTCTCGTAGTCCCCCGCGAGGTGCGCCTGGTTCCACGCCTCCTCGAGCTTCGCGATCTCGTTCCGCGCCGCGCTCTCGTCGGCCGCAGATGGCGAGGTCGCCGCCGCGAGGGAGAGAACTCCGAGGATCAAGGGAACGATGTCTAATCGGCTGGTCATGTTGTCGATCCTCCTGAAGCGCGGAAATCTACCACGCGCCGTGCGCGCTCACGCCCGAAGCGTCCCCCACATCGCGTACACCCCCAGCGAGAAGATGAGACCGCCCCAGGTGCGGTTCAGGATCTGCATCGCGCGGGCGTCGACGAACGCGCTGAAGAAGGACGCGCCGAGCGCCATCAGCGCGGCTCCGACTCCCGCAGCAACTCCGCGAGGTGGTCCTTCCAGATCGCCGCCCACGTGTGCGTGCCGTGGCCGTGCGTGGCCTCGGACGCGGGGATGAGCACGAACGTCCCGCGCTTCACCCGTGTCACCTCACGTTCGGCGATCCCGAGCTCCGGCGGGTTGATGAAGTCGTCGGCCGAGTTCACCCACATCAGGGGAACGGCGATGCGCTCCAGCGCGAGGGACGAATCGTACTCGCGAGAGGCGTCGACCTGGTAGAGAAGGTCGTTCGCGTCGAGGGTGCTTACCCGCTCGGCGAAGGTCTTCGCGAGATACGCGTCGGCCGCGTCGCGCGTCGGCAGCTCCTTTTGCAGCGGAAGGGGGGCGGCGCCGGCGAGGATCAGGAAATCGACCGCCGTCCGAAGGCCGGCCCCGGGTTGCGCGGTGTAATCGCCGCCAGCGTAGCCCGGGTCCTCGCGGATCGCGTCCATCGTCATCTTCCGCCAGAGGCGGTTCCTCCCGGCGATGGGGACGGGGAGGCACGCGAGGGGCATCAGCGCCTCCATTGCGTCGGGAAAAGTCTCCCCCCACATGAAGGCGTGCATGCACCCCATCGACGTCCCCATCACGAGGCGCAGGCGCGGCGCGCCAAACCGCTCGACGGCGAGACGGTGCTGCGCCTCGATCATGTCGGTGTACGTGTAGTGAGGGAAGCGCGCGTGCAGGCCGTCGCTCGGCTTGCTCGAGCCGCCGTGTCCGATGCCGTCGGGGAGGATGATGAAGTGCGTCGCCGGATCGAGGAGGCCGCCGCTCGCGAAGAGGACGTCGGCGAACTGCGGCCGCAGGAACTGCCTCCCGGAGCCGCCGGTGCCGTGGAGGATCAGCACGGCGTTCGTGACGTGGCCCGCCTTGTCGCGCGCGGGCTCGCCCAGCGTCAGGTAGTGGATCTTCAGCTCCGGGAGCGTCTCCCCCGACGCGAAGTGGAAGTCACGGAGGATGAAGTCCCCTTCCTTCTGATGGCGATCCGGATCGGCGGCGGCCGCGGGCGTCGCCATCGCGAGAGCGGCCGCCAGGACCGCGAGGAACCATCGTCTCATCACGGTCCGTCCTTTCCCGGCGCCCTCCGGCGCGCGAGCCAGCCGTCGACGGAGAATCGATCGTCCGCGCGCGGCATCACGAGGACGAAGAGCATCAGCGCCGCGCGGGGGATGACGTGCGTGTGGAACTCGTAGAGGGGCTCGGCGAGAAGGTGGCCGAAGGTCACGGTGACGAGGACGAAGCCCAGGGCCACCAGCGCGTCGCGCGTCCGCCACCCGAGGAGGACGAGGGCGCCGGCGACGAGCTCGACGAAGGGGATGGTCACGCCCACGGCCCAGAGGGACCACATCGGGAGGATCGACCCGGCGTACGGCCCGACGAACCACTTGATCGCGTGCTGCACGGGGCCGAGGTTGAAGACCTTCCAGAGGCCGGCCATGAAGAAGATGAGGCCGAGGATGCCGCGCGCGAAAAAGATCGCCCAGGCCCGGTTTGTGGTGTCGGTTGATTTCAAGCGGCCGACCGCCAGTGCCCTTCCTCGCCGATGAGAAACGTCGGATTCCTGGACTTGGGAATGGATCTCTTGCTGCGAAGACTATCCGCCATTTTCATCAGCTCCTGGTGCACGTTCTCCCGGTCGGCCTTCGTCGCGGAGATGAACCGGGCGAGTTTGTCAGCCGTCGTTCCGAGCTGACGGATCTTGCCATTCTCGATCCGGGACAAGTGTTCCGGACTGACGCCCAGGAGCGAGGCGAACTGGCGGGCCGGGAATCCGGCGTTCGTTCGAAGGAATCGCAGCTCGCGCCCAGAGAGCCGGGATCGTTTGCGGGTCAGCTCCTGCGCGATGAGTCCCTGCAATTCCATGATGCGCGGAATGACGGGCGACCGGCTGCCGCACTTGGCGCACGAGTAGACCGTGATTCCAACCAGGAAAACGTTGTCGAGGCCGCTGATCCGGTAATGATACGGAGACCGCCTCGTCGTCCGACGAGCGATGAGCACTCCGCCGCACCGATCACATTTCATGACCGATCTCCCTCGTCAACCTCTCGCTTCCGTGGCCGGCACCTGTAGAGCGTGATGATCACGAGTCGTCGTCGCTGCTCCTCGAACGTGATGATGCACGCGAGATGCTGCTCGTCCGACGTGCGGCCCTCGATTCTGTATCTCCATTCTCCGTTCTCGAATCGGCGCGACTGGACGAATCCGCCCCGAATGACCTCGTCGATTTGGTCCGGCGAAACGCGGAGTCGTGCGATTCTTGCGGTCGCATGCGGATCGCTGAATCGAACATTGATCGGCCAGAGCGCTCTGGCTCGTTCCATGACGATTCGATCATCCTCGGGGCCTGCGACCGGTTCGGACTCTGCCAGGGCGACTCTCCGTGGCAGGGCGACTTGATATTACCTCAAGTCCCGGGGGTGTCAAGAGGCTCAGCGCGTGGAGGCGCTTTCAGATGCCGGCCGCCTCGAGCGCGCCGGGGCGACTCTCGAGGGCGATCGTCAGATCCTTCATCGATGGGCGCCCGATCGCTCCAGGTCCAGCAGGAACTGCTTGCGCCGCAGCCCGCCGCCGTAGCCGCCGAGCTTGCCGTCCTTGCCGATGACGCGGTGGCAGGGGATGACGATGCCGATGCGGTTCAGCCCGTTCGCGTGGCCGACGGCGCGGGCGGCCGAGGGGCGCCCGATGGCGACGGCGAGATCCTCGTACGACCGCGTGGCGCCGTACGGAATGCGGAGAAGCTCGTCCCAGACGCGCTTCTGGAACTCGCTTCCGGGGAAGACGAGCGGCACGGTGAAGCGCCGCAGCGTTCCCGCGAAGTAGTCGGTCAGCTCGGCGCGCAGCTTCACGAGGTGCGGGTTCGATCCCGGGGCGACGTGCCCGCCGAAGAGGCGGCCCACCGTCCTGAGCTGCGCCTCGAGCATGCGCCGATCGCTGAACTCGAGAAGGCAGATCCCCTCCGAGGTCGCCCCCGCGACGAGCGGGCCCAGCGGCGTTCGAATCCACGAGAGGAGCACGCACGCCGCGTTCCGGCTGCGGCCCGGGGCGGCGCCGAACTTCCTGATGAACGCCTCGCGGAAGCCGCTGTGCGACTCGAATCCGCTCGAGAAGACGGCGTGATCGAGCGATTTCCCCTCGCGGATCTGCGCCAGCGCCCCCGCGAGCCGCCGCGCTCTCGCGAACCCCTGGAAGCTCACGCCGTAGTGCCGCTTGAAGTACCGGCGCGCGGTGGCCGGATCGATCCCCCGCGCGCGGAGAGTGCGGTCGGTGATGCGCGCCGACGGGTCGGCCTCGATCTCCTTCATGAGGGCCGCGACCCACTCCGGCTGGTCGTCGATGGCCAGGGGCCGGCACCGCTTGCACGGGCGGTAACCGGCCGCCATCGCCGCGCGCGCCGTCGGGAAGTACTCGACATTCTGCGGAAGCGGAGTGCGAGCCGGGCAGGTCGGGCGGCAGAAGATTCCCGTGGTCTTCACCGCGGTGAAGAAGATGCCGTTGTACGCCGGGTCGCGCGTGATGCGCGCGCGCTCCAGCTCTCGCGTGGGGAGCGTCGTCTCGTTCATGCCGGAATCCTACGCGGGGCCCGGCCGGAGCTCCACCGGAAAATCGACGTCAATGTGAAGTTCCGGGGACGCCCTGCCGTGCGGGAGGCGACGCCGAGACCTCCTTCATGAAGAGAGATCCGCTCCACCCTGATTTCGCGGCGGCTGCGGCGTCGAGGGCGAATCGCGGGAGATCCCCGGTGGCGCCGCGGGCGAGGGCCTTCTTCGGGCCGCACTCCTCTGCTTTCGCCGTGATGCAGATCCACGCCGTCCCCGAGGCGACCGACGTGTTGAGCCCGATCGTCTCGCGCTTCGCGGCGAGTCGGGCGGCGAAGGGGATGTAGGACGCCGCGTGATCCCAGGGGAAGCCCTTCTGGACGCGCGAGTGGACGTCGCCGCAGAGGACCAGCGTCTGCGCCGGCTTCACCGACTCGATGGCGGCGTCGATCGCCTGAGACATCTCGAGGTCGCGCTCGTCCTGCCCGAGGTCGCCCGGCGGATCCATCGCGCGGACCTCGATCGCGAGGCCGGCGGCCTTGAAGCGGCGGAGATCGCCGAGGAGGCGGTGCATCGCCTCGCTGCTGCGCCCGTCCTGGAACTCGCGGTTCCAGAACTTCTGCTCGAGCAGCTTCCCGGTCGCCGCCTCGGCGCCGTCGCTCCCGAGGAAGGCGTCGACCGCCTCCTGGGCCTCCGCCGGGATCTCGAGCCCGACCAGAATCGTCTTTCCCGGGCGGGCGGCTGCCGTGGCGCAGACGAGGCGCGCGAAGGTCTCTGGGATCTCGCGCGTGCCGTGCGTCTCGCCCAGGACGACGACGGGCGCAGTAAGGACCTCTGTACCCGCGATGGGGGCGCCGCAGTCGGGCCCGGCCGCAGGCGCCATCGACATCGCCCCCATCGCGACGGCCGCGAGAAGGTGCGCGCGCATCACTTCCCCTGCGGGAGGTGGCAGACCGCCTCGATGTTGTTGCCGTCCGGGTCGAAGACGAAGGCGCCGTAGTAGTTCGGGTGGTACATCGTCCGCACGCCGGGGGCGCCGTTGTCCGTCCCCCCTGTGGTCATCGCGACCCGGTAGAACTCGTCCACGAGAGATCGCTTCGCGCAGGAGATCGCGACGTGGACCTTCGTGTGGAACGGCTCGCGGCGCGCGAGCCAGAGATCGGGCTTTCCGCCGATGCCGAGGCCCACGAACCCGGGAAAGACCGCGACGACCTCGTAGCCGAGCGGCGCCAGCGCCTTCTCGTAGAACAACCGGCTCTTCTCGATGTCTTTCACGTTCAGCACGACGTGGTCGAGCATGCTCCCTCCTCTCACTTTCCCTTCGGCGGCTGCCACAGCTCGATGCGGTTGCCCTCGGGATCCATCACCCAGCCGAAACGGCCGAACTCGGACTCGTCGATCCGCGGATCGACGGCGCATCCTTCCTCCCGGAGCGCGGCGAGAACTCGATCCAGGTCGGCGACGCGGTAGTTGACCATGAACGGCGCGGTGCTGGGATCGAAGTACTTCGTCGTGGCGGGGAAGAGGCTCCAGGCCGTCGAGCCCTTCCGCTTCGGGTCCGCCGCGTCGCGCCACGGGAAGCTCGTCCCGCCCCACGCCTCGATCGCGAGGCCGAGATGTTCGCGGTACCAGGCGCCGAGGCGCTCGGGGTCCTTCGCCTTGAAGAAGACGCCCCCGATCCCGGTGACGCGCGGAGCCACCCTAGCGGAGGTCGATTTCGGTCTCGGCATGGAGCCCTCCCTTGTCGTCCTTCGTGACGTGCGTGATGACGAACCCCTCCCGGCGCGACGCCTCCTTCATCGCATCGGTCATGCGCGGGTCGTCGTCGAATCGGATCTCCGTGATCGTGGGCGCGCCGCCCCCGGGAGGCGTGATCTCGACGTGGATGTGGGCCGGCAGATCCGATTTCGGGTATCCCTGGGGGTGAATCGTGCGCAGCTCGAAGGCGCCGCGCTCGTCGGTCTTCAGGTACCCGAAGAGGCGCGCGTGCTTCTGGTCGCCCGAGTTCGCCGCGTAGTGCGGCGCGCGATCCGAGTACCACCCCTTCGCGCTCGTCTGGTAGACGTAGACGAGCGCGTCCTTGACCGGGCTTCCGCTCGCGCTCTCGACCGTGGCGATCACGGTGAGCGTCTCACCAGGTTCGTCGGGGACGACGATCGTCAGCTTCCCGGGCTTCGCGTGGTCCTTGATCGCCTGCCGGAAGCGCGGGTACTCGTGAGCGGGCATGTAATGGGGATCGGCCAGGAACTGTTCGGGGACCATGGTCGCCCCGAGAAGCGCCGCCGCCTTGTCGATGAGGCCGCGCATCGCGGGGGACTCGTCGCCGGGCGGGTCCGTCATGTTCGACTCGGCCGCGACCGCCATGCCCACGACGACGGCAAGGCCCACGACGAAGGCCGCGGCCAGCCACGCCATGCGATGTCTCATCATCTCACCTCCCCGGCCGCGACCGCGCACTCGCGCTTCATCTCTTCGAAGAGCCCGTCCATGTGCTCCGTCCGCGTGCGGAAGTTGACGGGACAGATCCGGAACCACGTGCGCCCCTTGAGAACCGTCGTCGAGATCCAGAAACGTCCTCCCTCCTCGATGCGGCGCGCGACCGTCGCGTGCACGCGCGCGAGCGCCGGCTCGTCGAGCCCCTCGGGGCGATAGCGGACGCAGACCGCCGACATCACGGGCCGCGTCGCGGGCTCGAAGTCGGGATCCGCCGCCGCGAGATCGTGGAGGCGCCGCGCGTGATCGACGTTCGCGTCGACCCACGCGCCGATCGCCCTGGCGCCGTGGCGCTTGAGCCCCATCCACACCTTGAGGCCGCGGAACCTCCGCGACTGCTCGAGGCCGTGCACGTAGTAGTTGTAGCGCTCGTCGGTCCGGTCCATCGTGTCGGTCAGGTACGCGGGCTGCATGCCGAACGACTTCGTGAGCCGCGACTCGTCCTTCACGAGGATCGCCCCCGCGTCGAGCGGCGCGAAGAACCACTTGTGCGGGTCCACCGTCACCGAGTCGGCGAGGTGGAGGCCGTCGAGGACTCCCGCGTGCCTCGACGAGAGGAGCATCCCGCCGCCGTAGGCGGCGTCGACGTGCAGCCACGCGCGCTCGCGGTCGGCGAGAGCCCGCAGCGCCGGCAGGGGATCCACCGCGCCGGTGTTCGTGCTCCCTCCCATCGCCACGATCACCATCGGCCTCATCCCCCGCTTCCGATCGGCGGCGATCGCCTGCTCCAGGAGATCGAGGCGGATGCGAAAGCTCTCGTCGGTGGGGATGATGCGGAGGTTGTCGCGGCCGATCCCGACCGCGTCGGCCGCCTTGTCCACCGACACGTGGCGCTCCTCGGAGGTGTACGCCGCCCATCCCGGGGCGATCCCCTTGTGCTGAGCCTCGTCGCCCGTCGCCCAGTCGCGCCCGAGCTTCATCCCGATGAGGTTGGCGGTCATCCCGCCGCTCGTCAGGTTGCCGCCGGCCCGGCCGTCGTATCCGGCGAGATCGGTCAGCCACCTCACCGTCCGCCGCTCGAGCGCCGTCGCCGACGGACCGATCGACCAGGCGCCGACGTTCTGGTTGAGCGCCGAGGCGATCAAGTCGCCGAGGATCCCCGCGGGAAGCGGCGTCGGCGTGATCAGGCCGAAGTAGCCGGGATGGTTCACGTGCGCGCAGTAGGGGAGGAGCTTCGACTCCAGCTCGCCGATCAGATCGGCGAGCGGCGTCGGCCCCTGGGGAAGGGGCTCGTCGAAGAGGGCGTGGAGCGCCCGCGGCTCGATCTTCGTGAAGAGGGGGGCGCCTTCGATCTCCTGGAGGAGATCGGCCATCCGATCGACGACGCGGTGCCCCGCGTCGCGGAACTCGCGCATGTCCATGAGGGCTCCAGATGATGAGCCCGTAGAGTGCACGGCCCCTCGCGGGGAATCAAGCCCCTCGCGTCCCCTTCACCCGCGAGTAGCAGGAGCTGTCCTGCGCCACGTCGCCGAGGTTCGGGTAGACCGCCCACTTCCTCAGGATCCCCTCGCGCTTCATGCCGAGACGCTCCATGACGCGGGCCGACGCGGTGTTCCGCACGTGGCAGGTGGCCCAGACGCGCTGGATCTCCGGCCGGGCCAGCGCCCACGCGACGATCGGCTTCATCGCCTCGGCCATCAGCCGCCGTCCCCAGTACGGCCGCGCGAGCGCGTACGCCAGCTCGACGGCGTGTCCCTGGACTCGAATCATGCACATGCCGGCGAGGCGCCCCGACCTCCTCTCGAGGAGGGCCCACGTGAACGGGCCATCCGTCTCCCAGCCTGCCCGGCAGCGGCGCACGAAGTCGATCGTCTCTCTGACGTGCCGGTGCGGGCGGAAGAGGAGGTAGCGGGTCACCTCGGGGTCCTGCGCGTACGCCGCGAAGACCTCGCGCGCGTCGGCGCGGCGCGGCGGGCGCAGCGTCAGCCGCCTCGTCGTCCACCGCGCGGGCGGGCGGGGCCGGGCGGTCACGCGATCACGGGATCGGGCACGCCGGGAAAGCGAAGCTGTTCGTGATCCTCGTCGCGTGCAGCAGCGGGAGGGAGCACGAGGTGGTGTCGAGCGCTCCGCGGAGCGAGACGTTCTGATTCTCGTACCGCGTCACCTCGCGCCCGTTGTCGAAGACGACGTACGCCTCCGCCGGGAAGCCGGGACACGGATGCCGGAGGAGATGCGTCGCGGCCGGGCAGGAGAGATCGGAGGTCAGGATCCCGAAGGGATACTGGACCTGCGACATGTCCATCGAAGCCCCCCGGGGCTGGGTGAGCGCGGCGATGCAGAGCAGTGCGGCGATCGCGGGCATGCGGTTCGTCATGGCGGCACCTCTCGGGGCGGGTGCGCGGGGATGGAGGAATCGTATCGCGCCACCGGGTATTCCGGCAAGCTCAGTTCGCCGAAAACGCTCCGGGAAGCGCCGATCCCTCCGCGGTTTTTCCGGGGGCCACTCCGGCCGCCCGCGCCAGGGTGGGAGCGACGTCCACCGTGTGCACGGCGCTCGCGTCGCGACCGGCCGCCACCGTCGCGCCCCAGAGGATGATGGGGACGTGCGTGTCGTAGCCATACGGCGATCCGTGCTCGGCGGTGAGCATGCTGGTCGCGACGAGGCAGCTCTCGCAGTAGAGGACGCTGAAGTCCTCGCTCCGCGCCGGCTGGTCGCTGCGGCGGAACTTGTCGAGGTACGGGCGGTCCGGCGCCTTCGCGCTCTCGAGCTCGTCGCGGAAGAAGACGTCCACGACGCCGTCGATCGCCATGAGCCCCTCGCGCAGCCGCCGCTCGATCTCGGGAAGGGACGCCCCAGCCTTCGCCGCCGCCGCGGCGTCGAGGAAGCCGCCGCTTCCCCAGTCGTCCATCCAGAAGAGCGCGGCGTCGGCCTTGAAGTCGGCGCGCAGCTTGAGATCGAGGGCGGCGACCCCCGGCTTGATCGCCTCGCCGTACTTGATGCGCCTCGCGGCGCCGTGACGGATCTCGGCGGTGAACTCGGGGTTCGGCATCACGGCGTGATCGGCGCTCAGCGCGACGATCAGATTCTCACGGCCGACCTCCTTCTCGAGCGTCGCGAGGAACTCGCCGAGGGATCGGTCGAGGCGCAGGAGATTGTCGTGCGCCTCGTGGCTGTCGGGGCCGTACGTGTGGCCGATGTAGTCGGTGGCCGAGAGGGCGATCGTCAGGAGATCGGTCCCGCCGCGCTTTCCGAGCTTCTCCTCGCGCACCGCCCGGCTCGCGAAGTCGAGGAGGAGAGTATCCCAGTAGGGGCTCGTCATCTGCTGCTTTGCCTTGAGCTTCGGGTCGAAGGCGTGCGGGAAGGTTCGCGCCGCCCCGCCGTTCGCCTCGGCGTGGAAATCGTCGGGGCCGTCCGCGGCGTACGCGCTCTCGGGGAGGAGCTTCGTCCACGCGTCGGGGGTGTGATGCCCCGTGAAGTCGGCGGCGTTCCACTCCTTCGCCCACGCGGGGAGCCGGGTGGGGAAGTAATAGGTCGAGGAGACCATGTGCCCCGTCGCGCCGTCGTACCAGAAGACCTCGTCCGGGTGCTTTCCGGCGAGGAGGATCGCGCTCCGGTCCTTCCCTCCCACCGAGATCACCTTCGTCCCCCGACGCGCCTGCTTGAGCCAGTCGCCGAGGCCGTCGACGAGAAGATTCCTCGGCGAGACGGCGCCCCCCTCCCCTTCGACCGGCTTCGCGTCGGCGTCGCCGACGCAGTAGACGGGTTTCCGCGTCTCGCGATCAATCCACTCGTTCCCGATGATGCCGCTCGTGGCGGGGTACGCGCCAGTGCCGAGCGTCGCGTGCCCGGGCCCCGTCGCGCTCATGGCGTAGCCGAGATCGGCATGGGTGTAGACGCGCCCCTCGGCGGAGATCCTCTTGATCCCGCCGTCGAGCTGCGGGGCCACCCGATCGAGGAGGTCGGGGACGAGCTGGTCGACCGAGATGAGGACCAGCAGCGTCGGGTGCGCGGGCTCCTTCGCGGCCGCGGTGGAGAATGTGGCGAGCAGGCAGAGCGCGGTGGCGAGAGCGTGTCGTCGGGTCATCGTCTCCTCCCGGGGAACGCGCAGTTTAGCCGTCCGTGCGCTTGACGGGGTACTGCGGGATGTCGTCGCCGAGGTGAATCCACGGGAGGAGGCGCCGGCACCAGATGTGATCCTGCGGCTCGAAGGTCTCGGGGTTGTCGAAGCTGCACGTCGTCACGTCGATCGTCTTCCAGCCGCCGGTCCTCTGGTACGTGAGAGGCGTGCCGCACGCGCCGCAGAACGTCCGCGTGATTCCGGGGCGGCTCTCGAAGCTCGCCGGCTTCCCCTTCGTCCATTCGAATCGATCCGACGGGAACTCCGACCACGTGATGAAGGCCGCCCCGCTCGTCCCCCGGCAGTGCATGCAGTGGCAGTGCGTGACGACGAGGGGGTCGCCCTCGGTCCGGTAACGGATCGCCTTGCAGAAGCAGCCGCCTTCGCGCGTCATGGGCTCACCTCGCTCGAAAGGTGTTCGAGGAATTCCCCCCATCCCGAAATCCGCAGATGGGGGACGCGGCCGCCCGGCGGGGGAGGCGCCGCGGAGATCCAGATCGGCGACATCCCGCAGGCCGAGGACCCGACGATGTCCTTCTCCCACGAGTCGCCCGCGAACCAGACACCGGAGGGGGCCTCGCGCAGCCGATCGAGCGCCTTCCTGAAGATCCTCGCGTCCGGCTTTCGCGCGCCGGCGTCGGCGCTCGAGAGGACGAAGCGGAAGTGCGCGGCGAGGCGGTGGCGCTGCAGCTCGTGCTCGAGGACGCGCGAGGAGAAGACCGCGTTGCTCACGACCGCCATCGGGATGCCGAGGGCGCGGATGGAATCGAGCGCCGCGGCGACGCCGGGCATCGGCGTCATCGACGTGGTCGCGCGCCAGAGCGCCAGCTCGAGATCGGCCAGCTCGCTCCCCGTCGCCCCCGGAGCCAGCCGGCGCATCCAGTCGGCGATCGTGAAGTCGGGGACGTTCGTCTGGTGGACCCGGTCGCACTCGCGGGCGAAGCTCTCGCAGAGGACCTCCGGGTCACGCGGGACCACGCCGCCGAGGTTCTTCAACTCCTGAGCGAGGGCTTCCGCCCCCGCGCGGTAGTCGTCGGTCCCTTCGTCCAGGATCGTCCCCCCGAGATCGAGCAGGATCGCCCGCGGCTTCATGGGGCGTGCAGGACCTCGTAGTGCGTCACGAAGGGCTCTTTCTCGAGGAGAAGGAAGTGCGTGACCTCCCCCTCCTCGCGCCGGAAGAAAAAAACGCCGCGGTTCCCGGGGGTCTTCGAGTAGTCGGGGAGAGCCTGCCGCATCAAGAACTCAGAGTACGCGCCCCCCTTCGCGCGGGGGACGCGCCCGTGCCACGTGCGGGCGATCATGGGGACCTCCGTCGAGTGGCCCCATCATGACCCCTACTCCGATCGGAGCGCAATCACGGGATCGACGCGCGCGGCGCGCCAGGCGGGGACGAAGGCGGCGGCGAGGCCGACGGCGGCGAGGATCGCGGCGACGGTCGCGAAGGTCAGAGGGTCGTTCACCGAAGTGGCGAAGAGAAGCCCGGCGAGGAGCCGCGCGACGGCGAGCGCCCCCGCCGCGCCGAGGGCGAGGCCGGCGAACGTGAGGACGGCGCCGCGCCGCATGACCAGGGCGAGGATGTGGCCACGGGTGGCGCCGAGGGCGGAGCGGATGCCGATCTCCCGCGTTCTCTCGCTCACGCTCGCGGCGAGGGCGCCATAGATCCCCGCGGCCGCGAGGGCCAGGGCGACGGCGGCGAAGACCTCGAAGAGCTCGAGGGCGAAGCGCCGGCGCGCCGTGGCGGTGTCGTAGAGCTGATCCATCGTGGCGATCGCGGCGATGGGCTGGTCCTTGTCCACGCTCCAGACGGCCTGCCGCACCGACGCCGTCAGATCCGCGGCGGCGGCGCGGGTCCTCACGACGAGGACCATGCTCGAGTCCCCCCACTGGGGCTGCGGGAGGTAGATCTGATTCGTCGGATCGGCGTCGAGGCCGGTGTGCTTCACGTCCCCCACGATCCCGACGATGGTGCGCCACGGGCCGTTCGGGTCGCCGAGCCGGACGCGCTTGCCGATCGGATCCTCTCCCGGCCAGGTGCGGCGGGAGAAGGTGTCGTTGATCAGGATGACGGGAGGGGCGCCGGCGCGATCGTCGTCGGTGATGCCGCGGCCGCGGAGGACGGGGATCCCCATCGTCTTGAGATACCCGGCGCTCGCCGCGTAGCGATCGGCCGAGGGACCGAGCTCGGGGTTCGCGAGGGGCTTCTCCTCGATCTGGATCCCGTACCTGTCGAAGTTGCCTCCGAGCGGGAGCTGGCTCACCCACGCGGCCGACTCGACCCCCGGAAGCCGCCCGACCGCCTCTCCGGCCCGGGCGAAGAAGGCGAGCGTGGGCTCGTCCTTCTCGTACCGGGCGCCCGAGGTGCTGACCTCCATCGAGAGGATCCCCTTCGGGTCGAACCCCGGGTCGACGGCGAGGAGGCGGTCGACGCTCCGGAGGAGGAGGCCGGCGCCGACGAGGAGGATCAGCGCGAGGGCGATCTCGGCCACGACGAGCGCTCCTCGCAGCGCGTGCGAGCGCGGCGACGAGGAACGCGGGCCCTGCCTGAGCGCTCCCTGGAGGTCGCGGCGCGCGGTGACGATCGCCGGCGCGAGGCCGGCGAGGAGGCCCGTGATCAGCGAGAGCCCGAGCGCGAAGGCGAGGACCGGCCCGTCGATGCGGATGTCGCCCGCGCGGAGGAGGCCCGCCGGGCTCAGGGCGCGGAGCGCCCGGATCCCCCAAGCCGCGAGGGCGATCCCCGCCCCCCCGCCCGCGAGCGAGAGAAGCGCGGTCTCGGTGAGGAGCTGCCGCACGACGCGCCATCGGCCGGCGCCGAGGGCGGCGCGCACGGCGAACTCGCTCTCGCGACGGACGGCGCGGCCGAGGAGGAGGCTCGCGACGTTCGCGCAGGCGATGAGGACCACGAAGCCGACGCCGCCGAGGAGGGCGAACAGCGCGGGGCGGATAGAGCGCGTGAGGCGCTCGCCGAGCGGCGTCACGATCACGCCGGGAGCGGCGTAATCCTGAGGGTGCGCCCGGACGATGTCCGCCGAGATGTGGTTCAGCTCCTGGTCGGCCTCGGCGAGTGTGACCCCCTCGCGCAGGCGCCCGAAGGCGCGAAGGTGCCGGCACGTGCGGCAGGCCCAGGGGAGGCTCTCGTTGTACCCGAGCGGCGCCCATGCCTCCACCGCCGGCTTGATGAAGTTCTGGAAGTCCTCGGGCATCACGCCGACGAGAGTGTAGGGATGCTCGTTCAGCGCGATCGTCTTCCCGATGAGCGAGGCATCGCCGCCGAACCGGCGCTTCCACAGGCCGTGGCTCAGGATGACGGAGTAGTGGCTCCCCCTGACGTCGTCGGCGGCCATGAAGTCGCGGCCGAGCGCCGGGTGCACCCCCAGCGTGCGAAAGTACCCGGACGTGACGCGCTGCGCCTCGAGCCTCTCCGGCTCACCCACGCCTGTCAGGGAGGGCTGCCACTCCGAGGCGACTGTCACGGAGGCGAGCGTCCGGCTCTCGCGCTCGAGGTCCTTGAAGGTCGCGAATCCGACGTTGCTCTCGCCGTCGGGGGACGCTTCCCCGATCGCGACGACGGCGTCGGCGCGGGGATACGGAAGGGGCTTCCAGAGGACGGCGTTCGCGACGCTGAAGATCGCGGTGCTCGCGCCGATGCCGAGGGCCAGGGTGACGACGGCCAGCGCCGTGAAGCCGGGCGCTCCAACCATCGAGCGGAGCGCGTAGCGGAGATCCTGCATCAACGTGGACATGGGTGAGCCTCCCGACATTTAGACGCATGCGGGGGCGGCAGGGTTTGGATCGGGCGATAATTTTGACTCCCGCCGGGGCGCCTCCTTATACTACGGCCTCTTTCCATTCCCGCAAGGATTCGCCCGCGCTGGAGGTGTCCGCTCGATGAAGATCCACGAGTTTCAGGCGAAGGCGATCTTCGCCAGGTTCGGCGTGCCGGTGCCGCACGGCGAGGTCGCGGCGTCGGCGAACGACGCGCGCGACATCGCGAAGCGCCTTTCCGGGCGCGTCGTCGTGAAAGCCCAGATTCACGCCGGGGGGCGCGGCAAGGGTGGCGGGGTCAAGCTCGCCGCGAGCCCCGACGAGGCCGAGTCGATCGCGAAAACGATGCTCGGCATGACCCTCGTCACGCACCAGACGGGCCCTCTGGGGCGCGTCGTGAAGCGCGTCCTCGTCGAGGAGGCGGTCGAGATCCAGAAGGAGTACTACGTGAGCCTCGTCGTCGATCGCGCCGCGGCGAGGAACGTCATCATGGCCTCCACCGAAGGTGGGATGGACATCGAGGACGTCGCGGCGAAGACTCCGGACAAGATCCTGAAGGCATGGATCGATCCCGCCGCGGGCTTCCAGCCCTTCGTCGCGCGGAAGATCGCTTTCGGCCTGGGTCTGACCGGGCCGCTGGTCGGGAAGTTTGGCGCCCTCCTCGCCTCGCTCTACAAGGCCTTCGAGGGGACGGACGCGTCGCTCGCCGAGATCAACCCGCTCCTTCTCACGAAGGGAGGGGACTTCCTCGCGCTCGACGGGAAGATGACCTTCGACGACAACGCCCTCTACCGCCATCCCGACATCAAGGAGATGCGCGATCTCAACGAGGAGGATCCGCTCGAGGTCGAGGCCTCGAAGTTCTCGATCAACTACATCAAGCTCGACGGCACGGTCGGCTGCATGGTGAACGGGGCCGGCCTCGCCATGGCGACGATGGACATCATCAAGCTCGCCGGGGGCTCGCCCGCCAACTTCCTCGACGTCGGCGGGGGCGCCTCGGCGCAGCAGGTGGAGAACGCCTTCCGGATCATCCTCTCCGACAGGAACGTGAAGGCGGTCCTCATCAACATCTTCGGCGGCATCATGAGGTGCGACGTGGTCGCGCAAGGGGTCGTCGAGGCGGTGAAGAAGATCCATGTCGCGGTGCCGATCGTCGTGCGCCTCGAAGGGACGAACAGCAAGGAAGGCGGGAAGATTCTGAGGGAGTCGGGCCTCAACTTCACCGTCGCCGACGGGATGAAGGACGCGGCGGCCAAGGTCGTCGCCGCGACCTCGGGGAGGGCGGCATGAGCATCCTGGTCCACAGCGGAAGCCGCATCGTCGTCCAGGGGCTCACGGGTCAGGAGGGGGGCTTCCACGCGAAGCAGTGCGTCGCTTACGGCACGAAAGTCGTCGCCGGCGTGACCCCGGGCAAGGGGGGGCAGAAGGTGGACGAGATCCCCGTCTTCAACTCGGTCGCGGAGGCCCGCGAGAGGACCGGCGCCGACGTCTCGCTGATCTTCGTCCCCGCCTCGGCGGCGGCCGACGCCGTCCTCGAGGCGACCGACGCCGGCATGCCCCTCGTCGTCTGCATCACCGAGGGGATCCCCACGATGGACATGATCCGCGTGAACGCCTTCCTGAAGGGGAAGGCGACGCGCCTCATCGGCCCGAACTGCCCCGGGGTCATCTCCCCCGAGCAGTGCAAGGTGGGGATCATGCCCGGCTACATCCACAAGCGCGGGCCGGTCGGCGTCGTCTCGCGGAGCGGAACGCTGACCTACGAGGCGGTCTTCCAGCTCACGCAGCGCGGCATCGGCCAGAGCACCTGCATCGGCATCGGCGGCGACCCGATCATCGGCACGAACTTCATCGACGCCCTCACGCTTTTCGAGGCCGACCCGGAGACGAAGGCGATGCTCATGATCGGCGAGATCGGCGGCGCCGCCGAGGAAGAGGCGGCGGAGTTCATCCGGAAGAACGTGAAGAAGCCCGTCGTCGCCTTCATCGCCGGCCAGACGGCCCCTCCGGGAAAGAGGATGGGGCACGCCGGGGCGATCATCGCTGGCGGCAAGGGAACGGCGGCCGAGAAGGTCGCGGCGCTCAAGGCGGCCCGCATCGCGGTCGCGGAGAGCCCGGCGGCCCTCGGCGAGACGGTCGAGAGGGCGATGCGCGACGCGCACTGACGAGACGCACCGATCGAATCACGAAAGGGAGACCATGGTCCAGAGAACGCTCACCATCATCAAGCCCGACGGCGTCGAGCAGAAGTCCGTGGGCGCCATCATCGCCGTCTTCGAGAAGGAGGGGTTCCGGATCCTGGCGGCCCGGATGCTTCACATGTCGAAGGCCGAGGCCGAGGGGTTCTACGCGGTCCACAAGGGGAAGAAGTTCTTCGAGGACCTGACGAGGTTCATGTCCTCGGGGCCGTGCCTCCCGATGGTCCTCGAGCGCGAGGAGGCGATCCCGCGCCTGCGCGAGCTGATGGGGGCCACCGATCCGGCGAAGGCGGCCGACGGCACCATCCGCAAGAAGTTCGCCGCGAACGTGGAGAGGAACGTCATCCACGGCTCCGACTCCCCCGAGAGCGCGGCGGACGAGATGAGGTACTTCTTCCCGACCATCGAGACGGGGCGATAAAACGAAGAGAACGCTGCGGGCCGCCCTGGCCGCTACCTTATTAATAGCGCCGGGGCGGGCCCTCACCCCCCCCGACCACGACGCCTCCCGTCCCGCCTGGTCCCCGGACGGCAGGTCGATCGCGTACGTCCGGAGCACTCCGACGGGGGAGGAGATCTGGACGCTCGATCTCGCCGGCGCCTCGCCGCATCGCCGCGTCGCCGCCGAGGACCTCAAGCGGGCGGGGCTCGCGGCGCCGAGCTACGCGCTCGACGACATCGCCTGGTCACCGGCCGGCGATCGGCTCGCCTTCACGTGGCTCTCGGGCGAGGGATGGGGGCAGATCGCCGTGGTGGAGGGCGATGGCGCGATCACGCTCGTGCCGGCGCCGGTCGTCGAGGACCCGTGGATCGACGGGGCGAAGTTCAGCCTCCCGGCGTCGTCGTTCGTCTGGGACGCCTCGGGAGCCGAGGGGGCCTTCGTCGGTTGGGACGACGACTGCGGTTCGATCTACCGCGCGGTGGTCCCGGCCCCCGGGACGTGGCGCGGCTCCGCGGTGTCGTTTCGCGACGGCTGCCGCGCGCAGCTCCACGGTGCGCCGGGCGGCTGGCTCTTCACCGATCTCGACGAGAATCTCCTGCCGCGCGTCGCCGTCGTGAACGATGCGGGCGTCGAGATCGACGCCCTCGTTTTTCCGCAGGGCCCGACGCCGCGCGTGAGCTGGGGAAGCTCGCCAGGGGGAGCGAGGCCTCCGATCGCCGGATGGTGGGACGACGCCGATCGATCGGAGCGGATGCTCTTCGTCTGGGAGCCGGGGGCTTTGACCGAGTGGCTTCGCGAGCCGGGTGTCGGCGAGGGGGGAGCCATCGTGGCCCTCGATCACGGCCCCGTGCTCTTCCTCGATGGGCCGATCGGCCGGCACCGCCTCATGCAACTCGATGGACCCGGGGCGACGCCGCGCGAGATCATGAAGGCGCCGGTCAGCGACTTCCGGGTGTCGGCGAACGGGCGGAGCGTCGTCGCGGTCCGAGCCAGGGGAGTGTGGCGGATCGAGGTTTCCACCGCGCCGGAAATCCGGTAACGTTGTCCACAGGAGGTGAACATGGCCAGTCTGCCGCGTCCTGAAGGTCACCATTCCATCACGCCCGGATTCAGCGTCCCCCATGCCGCGAAGGTCGTCGAGTTCATGGAGAAGGCGTTCGGCGGCAAGGTCGTTGACCGATACGACGGCCCCGGCGGCACAGTGGCTCACTGCGAGGTGCTCCTGGGAGACTCGGTCGTGATGCTCGGCGAGACGATGCCGGGGGCCGATCCGATGCCGGCATCGCTTTCGTACTACGTCGCCGACGCCGCGGCCGTCGACGCGACGTACAAGCGCGCGCTCGCCGCCGGCGCCACCTCGTCCGCTCCGCCCGCGAACCAGTTCTACGGCTACCGCACCGCCTCGGTGAAGGACGTCGGAGGCAACAAGTGGACGATCTGCGCGGTCATCGAGCGGGTGTCGCAGGAAGAGATGCACCGCCGGATGGCGGCGATGATGAAGGGGAGCGCATCCTGACGCGCGAGATCAGGAAGGCGCTCCCGGCGGCGAGGATCACGCTGCAGAGGTAGCTCCCTTCGGGTCCCTGGGCTCCGCCGGTCAGGTACGCCGGCCCGATGGGGATCAGCTTGACGAGAAGCGCCGGCATCTTCACGTCCATCCCGGTGAGCGGCAGCTCGAACCCGATCGCGATCAGCCAGTTCCACGCCGAGTGCCACCCCATGACCGCCCAGATGTTGTCGGTCTTCAGCGCCCAGGCGCAGGTGAACGCCGAGAAAAGGAACGAGCTCAGTATCACGAGCCAGTGCTGGTGCGGGCTGTAATGCAGGAACGTGAAGATCCCGGATGTCAGCACGACGGCGAGGGGGACGTTGAGCTTGCGGGCGATCGCGGAGAGGAGCCAGCCGCGGAAGACGATCTCCTCGGCGCTGGACTGGAGGGCGAAGCACGGTAGAAGGAGTCCGATCTGGATCAGGGCGATCGGCGAGCCGAAAGCTCTCGCATAGCCGCCCGCCTCGAGACCCCCCGCCATCCAGATCGCCGCCACGACGGCGAAGGACATCGCGGCGCCGACGGCAAGGCCGCGCAGGAAGCTTTTCGCTCTCCCGTCGCCCGCCAGGCCGATCGTGGCGAAGGGGCGGCGTTCGATGAACCGGACCCACCCCAGCACGACGAGCCCCAGCGCCGAGAACGCGAGGACCAGGAAGGCGAAGAGCCCCGGCAGGCTGGTCGGGTCGCCGTTCGCGTCCACCAGGCCATAGTGCTCGAGGAGGAACGACGCGCCGACCGTGGGGACGGCGACGATCAGGATGCACAGGATGGGAGCGAAAGCGCCCGCGGGGAGGTATCCCTTCGCGGGCTCCGGGGAGTAGATCGATCGTGGGTTCAGGGCGTGACCTGTTCGCACACGACAGGTCTACGGGCGATACGGCGCGATGTTCCGCATGACGCGCGAAGAGTACCGCTCGTTGAACCCTTAGAACGTGAGGATGGCGATGTGCATCGTGGCCCTCCGGCATCTCCGTGCACTACATTCCCCCCGAAGGAGGACCCACCATGCCCGAGCAGGTGCTGATCTTCGGCAAGGACACGTGACCGTACACCAACGCCGCCCGTGAGGATTACGGCACGCGAGGATACGAAGTCGTCTACCACAACGTGAAGAAAGACGCGGCTCAACTCGCCGAGATGCTGAAGCACAGCCGCGGAGGGCGCGAAGTCCCGGTGATCGTCGAGAAGGGGAAGGTGACGATCGGCTTCGGAGGGACGTGAGGCGTCTGAGGCCGGCGGTCGCCGGCCCCTCAAGGGCTCACTTCACCGAACGCAGCATCTGCCAGGAGGCCCCGCCGACGTTCACCAGGACGTCGGCCCGGCTGTCCTTCGACGCATCGACCCTGCCCGCGAGTACCACCCCCGCCGCGCCCGGGCACGCCCAGGGGCGAGCCTGCGCGAACGCCGCCCCCGTCGACCGAAGCACCATGACGCAGTGCGTCAGGGAGTCGACCGCGAGGAGATCCGACATCCCGTCGCCGTCGAAATCGGAAGTCCCCACCGGCGTGAGCGTGCTGTTCGGATCGAGCGCCACGGCGTTCACGAAGAGCGACGACGCGCCGAAGGCGGTTCCGGTCGAGAGCGACACATCCACGTGCGCGCCGGTGCCGAACGGCGTCCAGTTGATCAGATCGTCCTTGCCGTCCCCGTCGACGTCCCCCGCGGCGATGAACGAGCCCGCCGTGTCACTGCTCCACGACTGAGGCGCCGCGAAGGCGGTCCCGGCCGAGATCAGGACCTCGAAATCGCTGGTGAAGGTGACGACGTCGGCGCGGTTGTCGCCGTCGAAATCGCCGGCGGCGCTGAGCGCGCCGGGGACCTGGCCGCTCCAGGACTCCACCGGAAGGAAGGTCGTGCCGGTCGAGCGGAGAGCCTGGAAGCCGTTCGCCGCGTCGCCGAGGATGACGTCGGCGCGGCCGTCGCCGTCGACGTCGCCCGTGAGGTTCGCCGTGCCGGGAAGCGAGGCGGTCCACTGCTGGGCCGCGTCGAACTTCGGCGACCTCGCGGCCGCGAGAGAGACGCTGAACCCGCCCCCACCGCCGCGGATCAGGTCCGCCTCGCCGTCGTTGTTCATGTCGGCGAGGAGGTTGACCGAGCCTGGGAGATCGGTCGAGTAGGCGAGCCCCTTCAGGAAGAGATCCTTCACGGTCTCGAACGCGTCGAGGCGCCCGCCGGCGAACTGGGTGGCGAGATTGTTGGTGTGGTTCCCGCCGAGGACGATGCGGGCCCTCACGGCCGCCGGGGCGAACGGACCGCGCGCGAGGAGCAGCGCCGCGACGCCGGCGGTGTTCGGGGACGCGAACGAGGTTCCGTCGGCGATGAGCGTTCCGCCCGGAGGGGAGACGAAGTAGATCGGCACGTCGGCTCCCGGCGCCCCGATGTCGACCGTCTGGGGGCCGAAGTCGCTGAACCCCGGCCTGTTGTCGAGGTTGTTCGTCGCGCCGGCGCAGACGGTGCCGGAGAGGTCGTAGGCGCACGGATAGGACGACGTGGCGTCGTCGTTGTTGCCGCCGCAGTTTCCCGCGGCCATGACGACGGTGACCCCCGCGTCCTGCGCGGACTTGACCGCGTCGAGCTCGGCCTGCGAGAAGCAGTCGCCGGACTGGATGCCGACGCAGCCCAAGGATGGGTTCGGGTTCTCGTCGCACGCGATGCTCATGTTGATGATGTGCGCGCCGTGCGTGACCGCCCAGTCGATCCCCTGGTTAATCGCCGACTCGGGGCACTCGCCGAGCGAGTTGCAGACCTTGATGGGAAGGAGCGAGACCTTCCAGGCCACGCCGGTCAACCTCTTCCCGTTGTTGCCGACCGCGCCGATGATGCTGGCGACCCCGGTGCCGTGCCCGTTGTCGTCGATGGGGATGTTGTTGTTGATGAAGTCCATGCCGCCGGGGAGGAGGCGCGACGACAGATCGCCGCGCGTTCGATCGATTCCGGTGTCGAGGACGGCGACCGTCACGGCGAGGCTGCCGGTGGTGAGATCCCAGGCCTTCAGCGCGTTGATGTCGGCCCCGGGCGTCCCGGCGACGCCGGAGACCGCCTGGCCCACGTTGTTGAGGTGCCACTGGATGAGGCGGAGGTCGTTCGGCTTCTTCGCGATGTGCCGCGCGCGGACGAACTCGGCCGCCTCGACGGACGGGTCGAGCCTGTACCGCCTCACGATCGCCTGCGGGTCGGTCCCCGCGGGGAGGCTGACGGCCTGCCATCGCGTCCGCGGGGAGCGGTACGTGATCGAGGCGCCGAGCCGCGCGTGCGTCGCCGCGATGGCCGCCCCGCCCGCCGATTCCCGGAACCGGACGAGGACCTGCCCATCGGCGGCGGGGGAGGGGGGCGTGAGGGCTCCCGACGCGCGCGAGGCGCCGACGGTCAGCGTGCCGGCGACGGTCAGGAGCAGGAGAATGAACGAAGCGGCGATCGCGCGTCTCGATCTCAAGGGTATCTCCTCATGGAGGGCATGATGTCGGGTGGGCGATTCTATCCTCACCGGGTGGGCGCTGTCACCGTCACGCCGTCAATCTCCGGGGGCGAAATACCCCTTCCGCGCGGTGACGACGACCCGGGGGCGCGACACCGCGACGGAAAGCCCGCGCCAGGAGCCGTCGCGGCGGTCGTTGGTGGGGTGGTATCCCAGGGTGTACTGGAAGCGCATCTCGTCGAGGATCTTCTCGAAGGCGGAGCGGAGGCGGCCCGGGCGCTCGACTTTCAGGAACCGGCCGCCCGTGTCCGAGGCGAGCTTCGTGAGGACCTCGAGCGCCGAGTGGCGCCGGGTGAAATCGAAGTCCCCCTCGAGCTGCTCGCCGAGGCCTATCGTGAACGCCGTCACCTGCTGCCTCAGCGACTCGTCGATCGCCTCCTCCAGGGTCCGGTTGCTTCCCGGCCCCATCCCGTCGAACGACTGGTCCTGCCCGTCGGAGAGGAGGACCAGGGCCCGCCGCCCCTCCTCGTGTCCGAGGAGCGTGACCCCGGCGTAGATCGCGTCGTACAGGGCGGTCCCGCGCTGCGGCTCGACGGTCGCGAGGACCTCGAGGACCGCCGGCCGGTCGGAGGTGAAAGGCTGCACGACGCGCACCTCGTCGCTGAACGTCACGAGGGCGACGCGGTCGCCGGGCTCGAGAGATTCCACGAACGCGCTCGCCGCGTCGATCGCGCGGGTGATCTTCTGGTCGCGATGCATCGACGCGCTCACGTCGAGGAGCAGGACGATCTGCACGGGCTTCCTCTCCTGGGTGAAGAGGGAGATCTTCTGCGGCGCTCCCCCTTCCAGGATGGAGAAGCTCTCCTGTTTCAGGTCGTTGACAAAGCGGCCGTCCTCGGTCTTCACCGTGGCGTAGACCTCGACGAGAAGCACGCGCGCCCGCTCCACCCCCAGGCGGGCGATGGTCTTCGTCTCCACGATCGCGATCTTCCCGTCGTCGGTGTAGACCCGCGCGCGGATCGTGTGCGGCTCGGCCCCGTCCCCCGCGTCCCACGGCGCGCGGTACGGCGCGTCGAGGGCGGTGCCGACCAGCGCGCCGTCGACGAAGAACTCGACCTTGAGGGGGTGAACCCCGTCCGCCGGCTCGACCGTCGCCTCGAGAGTCACCTTGCCGAAGACCGGGGAGTCGACCTTCGGCGACGAGATCCGCGCGACGGTGGCGGCGCCGAAGGCGGGTGTGGAGAGGCAAAGCCCGGCGGCCATCGCGAGCAGGACTCGGCGCGTCACGTGCGCCCCCTCAGTACGCCCGGGCGAAGTGGGCGCGGCGTGTGGAAGGCGACCCGCAGATGAGGCAGGCCCCCTTCTCCTCCGGGGCGTCGAGGGCGAGGCAGCGGATCGTCGCCTTCGTCTCCTCCTTGATCTGCCCCTCGCACTTCGGGTCGCCGCACCAGTGGCTGCGGAGGAAGCCTCCCGGCGATTCGATCATCGTCTTGAAGTCGGCGTACGCGTCCACGGCGTGCGTCGCCGCGTCGCGCCTCTTCAGCGCGGCGTCGAAGAGATCGCGCTGGATCTCGTCGAGAAGCGGCGGGACGGACGCCGGGATCGCCCCGATCGGGATCGCCTTCTTCTCTCGGTTGGTGCGCTTGACCGCGGTGGCCTGGCCGGCGTCGAGATCCTTCGGGCCCATCTCGAGGCGCAGCGGCACGCCCTTCAGCTCCCACTCGTTGAACTTGAATCCGGGGCGCACCCCCTCGCGCGCGTCGATCTTCACGCGCGCGCCGGCGGCGGCGAGCGCGCGGTGGAGGGCGTCGGCCGCCTCCATCACGCGCCCCCTCTCGTCCCCCTTGTAGATCGGGACGATGATCACCTGCGTCGGCGCGAGCTTCGGCGGCAGCACGAGGCCGTTGTCGTCGCCGTGCGCCATGACCAGGGCGCCGATCATCCGGGTCGAGAGCCCCCACGAGGTGTTCCAGACGTACTCCCATCCCCCCGACTCCGTCTGGTACTTCTCCTCGAAGGCCTTCGCGAAGTTCTGCCCGAGATGGTGCGAGGTGCCGGCCTGGAGCGCCTTGTTGTCCTGCATGAGGGCCTCGATGCAGAAGGTCTTGACCGCGCCGGCGAACTTCTCGGCGTCGGACTTCACCCCCTTCACGCACGGCAGCGCCATGAAGTCCTGCGCGAACGTGTGGTACACGTCGAGCATCCTCAAGGTCTCTTCCATCGCCTCGGCCTCGGTCGCGTGCGCCGTGTGCCCCTCCTGCCAGAGGAACTCGGTCGTCCTCAGGAAGAGGCGCGTGCGCATCTCCCAGCGGACGATGTTGGCCCACTGGTTGATGAGGAGCGGCAGGTCGCGGTACGACTGGATCCACTTGCCGAACATGTGGTGGATGATCGTCTCGGAGGTGGGCCTCACGTAGAGCCTCTCCTCGAGCTCCTTGCCCCCGCCGTGCGTGACGACGGCGCACTCGGGGGCGAACCCCTCGACGTGCTCTTTCTCCTTGTTCATGAACGATTCGGGGATGAAGAGCGGGAAGTAGGCGTTCTCGTGCCCCGTCGCCTTGAACATCGCGTCGAGGGCGCCGCGCATGTTGTCCCACAGCGCCATCCCGAGCGGCCGGATCACCATGCACCCCTTCACCGGCGAGTAGTCCGCCAGCGGCGCCTGGAGCACGACGTCGGTGTACCAGCGCGAGAAGTCTTCGGCTCTGGGGGTGATCGCGTTCGCCATGGGCTCTCCGGGTGGTGGGACGGGGGATCACGCAGGAGCGCGCATTATAGACGCGGTTCCACCCCGGCGGTCCACGTCCAGGACCACCCCGGCCGGTCCGCCTTTCCGAAGCGCAGTCGGATGCGATCGCCCTCGCGGACGGGAAGCCCCGCCGGGAGCCGGAACAGAAGCGTCGGCCAGTGGACCGGCGGGCCGTCGGGATCGCATCGCAGCTCGACCCCTTCGCACATCGCCGCCCGCCAGAAGCCGGCGAAACCGTGCAGCACGCCGTCTCGGCCCGCCGTGAACTCGAGAGCGCGGTCGAAGTCCATCTCCGCGCTCGCCGTCCGGAAGTCCACGTCGTAGACCGCGCGCTCGGCGGCCAGGAAATCGCGGCGCCGGATCCTGCGAGCCGCGGTCATCGTCCCCACCGGGACATGACGGACCGCGGGCCTGTAGTCGAAGCCGCGGATCGGCCGCTCGAGGAGCCCGATCCCCTCCTCGAACGATTCGACCGGGGCGAGGAAGATCATGACGCCCTGCGGGATCAGCCCGCCGCCGGTTCTCAGCAATCGTGTCCGCGCGTCCACGAGGCTCCAGAGGATCTCCTCGCTGAAGACGAAGGCGCCGATCGTCTCGGAGACGACGACGTCGGCGCGCTCCGGAAGTGACAGCGCCGTCGAGTCGCCGCGCATGAAGACGACCCGGTCCTCGAAGCCGTTCGCCTTCGCGATCGACCGGGCCACGTCGAGAATCGGCGACCGCTCGATGGCGTACACGCGCGCCGCGCCGGCGCGGCACGCCATGAGCGACAGGAGCCCGGTGCCGGCGCCGAGATCCACGACCACGTCGCCCGGCTTCACCGTCCTCGCGATCGCGCGCTCGAAGGCCTCGGCGCGGACGTCGTCCGCCAGCATCCAGAGGTGCATCTCCATGTCGGAGAAGCCGGGGACGAGCCTGAGGGCGGCGGCGAGGGCCGACCTGGATGGGGAGGTCAGGACCACCTCGCTTCGCCCGTCATCGGCACGAAGCGCACCGGGAGGAGGACGTCGTTCACGAGGCGCCCCCCCCTTCGCGTGAAGAGCCAGAGGCTCTGGTCCGTCGCTCCGAGGGGGATGACGAGGCGCCCTCCCTCGCCGAGCTGATCGAGGAGCGCCGGCGGGACGTGGTCGGGAGCCGCCGTCACGAGGATCCCGTCGAAGGGGGCCTCCTCGGGCCACCCCCGGTACCCGTCGCCCGTGCGGCTCCGGACGCGGCCGTACCCGAGGGCGTCGAGGCGGCCGCGCGCCTCCTCGGCGAGCGCCGGGACGATCTCGATCGTGAAGAGATCCGCCCCCGTCTCGGCGAGGATCGCCGACTGGTACCCGGAGCCGGTGCCGATCTCGAGAATCTTCATCCCGGGCCCCTGAAGCACCGCCTCGGTCATGAAGGCGACGATGTACGGCTGCGAGATCGTCTGGCCGCCTCCCAGCGGGAGGGGGGAGTCGTCGTACGCGTGCGCACGCTGGGTCTCGGGGACGAAGAGGTGCCTCGGCACCGCGCTCATCGCGCGGAGGACGACTCCGGAGGTGATGCCGCGGCCGGCGATCTGTGTGGAGACCATCTCCGAGCGGGCGGAGGTGGTCGTGTCGAGCCGCGTCATGACGAGCTCCCCAAGCGGACGCTATCACCCTCCTCGGGGCCGGGCAAGCGGCCGCCGCGCCTTGACTCCCCGGAGATCGTGGCGAATCATCGAACCATGACGATTCGATTCCCTCGAGCCCTCCTCGCCCTCGCCGCGCTCGCGGTGACCGCCTCGTGCTCGTCCACCTCGCCCGTGAAGGACGCCCAGGACGCGACCGCCGAGGCCGCCGACGCCTACGCGAAGGGGCTCGTGCGCGGCATCGATCGTGGGAAGAGCGACCGCGCGGAATCCGATCTCGGCAACGCCCGCCGCGCCCTCGAGCAGTACGCGGCGGACGAGTCGGGGTATCCCGACGCCGGCTCGTGCGCCGAGCTCATCTCGAAGCTCCCGTCGCGCGGGCCGAGCCTCCCCGAGAAGGACCCGTGGGGAAACCCGTACGACTGCAGGACGAGCCGGACGAGCTACTCGATCCGATCGGCGGGGCAGGACGGCGCGTTGAACACCGGCGACGACGTCGTCGCGGAGGGCGGCGCGCCGCCGGCTCCATGAGCGCGCGCGCTCGCGGGAGAATGCCCGCGCGTCTCGCGGCGCGTCTCGCCCTCGTCGCCGCTCTCGCCGCGACCTCCGCGTGCACGAGCACCGACTCGCGGCTCACCGCGACGGTCGAGCGGTACCTCGCCGCCATCGTCCAGCGGGACTCCGGGGGGATGGCGCTCGTCTGGGGGCCGTTCCGGCGCGACGCGGGGGACGGGAACAGCGAGGGATACAGGAACCACCTCGTCACGTTCGAGGGGAGGTACCAGGCGGGCCAGCGCGCCTTCGACATGGCGAAGAAGGAGGGCTCGCTCGCCCCCGATCCCTTCGGCGTCGCGATGTTTCGCGCCCTGGGGCTCGGTAAGGGTGCGGCGTCGTTTCCCATCGAGGTCCAGGTCAGGGACGACGGCGCGACGGCGCGTGTGCGGACGCGCGTCGTCACGAACCTCGAGACCCTCCATCTCGACGCGATCCCGGACGGCGTGCGCATCTACCTCATGGGGTACCCCGTGGGGCGCCTCGAGATGATCTCGGTGGGGTTCGACGAGCTGTCGAGCCACCGGCTGCTCCAGTCGGTCGACGTCGAGTGGATCCTGAGCAAGGCGACCGAGACGGTCCCCTCCCCGACGGGATGGCTCATCGAGTCGATCGCCGCCGATCCGAACTCCTCGGTCGAGTGGAAGCCGAAGGCGACCAGGGGATGAAGGGGCTCGGCGAGGTGATCGGGACCCTCGAGGCCGCGTACGGCCGCCCGTCGCTCTCGGATCACCCCCGGCTCGCGCCCCTCGACGAGCTGATCCTCACGATCCTCTCCCAGAACACCAACGACCGGAACCGGGATCGCGCGTGGGAGGCGATGCGCGCGCGCTTCCCCGACTGGAGCGCCGTCGCCGCCTCCCCCCGCCGCCAGCTCGCCGCGACGATCCGCGTCGGTGGCCTCGCGCCGACCAAGTCGGCGCGGATCCAGGACGTGCTGCGGAAGATCTTCGCGGAGCGCGGCGCGTACGATCTCGACTTCCTGAGAGACCTGCCGGTCGCGGAGGCGGAGGAGTACCTTCGCGGCTTCAAGGGGGTCGGGCTCAAGACGATTCGGTGCGTGCTCCTCTTCTCGTGCGGCAAGCCGGTGATCCCGGTGGACACGCACATCTTCCGGGTGGGGAAGCGGCTCGGCCTCTTCCCGCCGAAGGCGACCCCGGATCGGGCGCACGCTCTGCTCCAGGAGATGACCCCACCCTCGGAGATGTACCCTTTCCACGTCAACCTGATCACGCACGGCCGGAAGATCTGCGGGGCGAGAAGCCCGCGCTGCGAGGCGTGCCCGCTCACGCCGGGCTGCGCGTACTTCTCGGCGCTCCGGAAGAAGACGGCGAAGCCCGCCGCGCGTCCGCGCCGGCGGATCCAGCGATGAGGGAGGAGACGGAGATGGCGCCACGAACGAAAGCGCAGCCCGCCGCAGGATCGGCCGCGTCGCACCGCCACACGCTGGCCATCGACGTCGGCGGCACCGGCTTGAAGGCGTCGGTCCTCGACGAAGAGGGGAAGATGATGACCGACCGTGTTCGCGTCGAGACGCCGGTCGGCGCGCCCCCCGCGAAGATCGTCGCCGCGCTCGCCGCCCTCGTGAAGCCGCTTCCGGCGTTCGACCGCGTCTCCGTCGGCTTCCCGGGGGTCGTGCGCGACGGCGTGGTCTTCACCGCGCCCAACCTCCGGAATGACGGCTGGCGTGGCTTCGATCTCGCGGGGGCGCTTCACCGACGCCTCGGCAAGCCGGTCCGCGTGATCAACGACGCCGACATGCAGGGGCTCGGCGTGATCCGCGGCCGGGGGATCGAGATGGTCGTCACGCTCGGGACCGGCTTCGGGACCGGCCTCTACTCGCACGGCCGGCTCGCGCCGCACCTCGAGATCGCGCACCACCCCTTCCGCAAGGGGGAGGACTACGACCAGCAGCTCGGCGAGGCGGCGCGGGAGAAGATCGGCAACAAGAAGTGGAACCGGCGGGTGCGGATCGCGATCGACACGCTGAGGCGGCTCGTCAACTTCGATCGCCTGTACGTCGGCGGCGGCAACGCGAAGCACGTCTCCTTCAAGCCCGGTCCCGACGTGGTCCTCGTCGACAACAAGGCCGGAATCGAAGGGGGAATCGCTCTCTGGCGCGAGTTCGGCGCCAGGAACAGCGACGCCCGGAGAAGGTGAAACCCGGGGAGGCCGGACGGCATCCGACCGGTGACCGGGACGAAGGAGAGTGTCCGATGAACCCGCGCGCAGAGAACTCCGTCCTCGACGTGGAGCGCGCCGTCCGCGAGCGCTACTCGAAAGGGGCGGCGAAAGCGGAGGCGGCGCTCTGCTGCCCCATCGACTACGACCCCCGGTACCTCGCGGCCATCCCGGCCGAGGTCCTCGAGAGGGACTACGGCTGCGGAGACCCCTCGCGGTACGTCCGGGAGGGAGATGCCGTCCTCGATCTGGGAAGCGGGGGAGGGAAGATCGCCTTCATCGCGGCGCAGATCGCCGGGCCGCGCGGGCGCGTCACGGGCGTCGACATGAACGACGAGATGCTCGCCCTCGCGCGGCGGTCGGCCCCGCGCGTCGCCGGGGCGATCGGGTTCGACGTGACGACGTTCCGGCGGGGGCGCATCCAGGACCTCGCCCTCGATCTCGATCTCATGGACGCGTGGCTGAAGGAGAACCCGGTGCGGGGCGCGGACGATCTCGCGTCCCTCGAGGAGGCCGCGGAGCGGCTGAGGCGCGAATCGCCCATGATTCCCGACGCGTCGATCGACGTCGTCGTCTCGAACTGCGTCCTGAACCTCGTGCGCGAGGAGGACAAGCCGAAGCTCCTCCGCGAGATCTTCCGCGTGCTGAAGCCCTCCGGCCGCATCGCGATCTCGGACATCGTCAGCGACGAGGTCGTTCCCGATGACCTCAAGGCCGACGCCGACCTCTGGAGCGGCTGCGTGAGCGGCGCCTTCCAGGAGACGGAGCTTCTGCACGGACTCGAACGGGCGGGCTTCTACGGCGTCGCCCTCGACAGGTGGGAGAGCGCTCCCTTCCGCACCGTGCGCGGGATCGAGTTCCGCTCCATCACCGTCACCGCGAGGAAGGGGAAGGAGGGCCCCTGCCTCGACGCGAACCAGGCGGTCATCTACCGCGGCCCGTGGAAGCAGGTCGAGGACGACGACCACCACGTGCTTCGCCGCGGCGAGCGCGCCGCGGTCTGCGCCAAGACATACCGGATTCTGACCGCCGAGCCCTACGCCGCCGAGATCATCGCCGTCCCGCCGCACACGGAGATTCCAGAAGGAGAGCGCAAGGGGTTCGACTGCGCGCGCACGGCGCCGAGGGACCCGAGGGAGACCAAGGGGCTCGACTACGACGCGACCTCCGAGGGAGGCGCCGCGTGCTGCGCCCCGGGGGAGTGCTGCTGACGTGGGCGCCCTCGTCCTCGCGGCGGCGGTCCTCGTCGCCTTCGTGAACGGCGCGAACGACAACATGAAGGGTGTGGCGACGCTGTACGGGGCGGGCGTGCTCAGCTACCGCAGGGCCCTCGCGCTCGCGACGGTCTCGACACTCCTCGGTTCTCTCGCATCGATCTTCCTCGCCTCGGGGCTCGTGAGCGCCTTCTCGACGAGGGGGCTCGTGCCGCAGGCCGCGCTGACGCCGGCCTTCCTCGCGGCGGCGGGTCTCGCGGCCGGGGCGACGGTCCTCCTCGCGACGCGGTTCGGGTTCCCCGTCTCGACGACGCACGCCCTCCTCGGCGGCCTCGCGGGGGCGGGCTTCGTCGTTGCGGGGTCCGCGCTGAACCTCGGCGCTCTCGGGGCGACCTTCATCCTCCCGCTGGTGGCCAGCCCCCTCCTCGCCATCGTGCTCGCCTCCGGGATCTACGTCGCGGGCCGCGGGTCACGCCGCCGGCTCGGCGTCGAGGCGGCGACCTGCGTGTGCGTCGGCGAGGAGTGGTTGCCGGTGGCGGCGACGGCGGGCGCGATGTCGCGCGCGGCCGGCGGAAGGCTGGCCGTCCTCGTCGATTCGAGCGCCGAGGAATGCCGTAGGCGCTACGTCGGGAGCTTCGCCGGCGTCTCCGCCCAGTCCGTGGTCACCGCGGGGCACGTCACGAGCGCCGCGGTGGTGGGGTTCGCGCGCGGCCTCAACGACACGCCGAAGGTCCTCGGGCTCGTCGTCGGCGCCTCGGTGCTCGGCCCCGGGGCTGGCGCGGTGGCTGTCGCGGCGGCGATGGCGGCCGGCGGCCTTTTCGGCGCGCGCCGCGTGGCCGAGACGCTCGCGAAGAAGGTCACGCCCATGAACGAGGGTCAGGGTCTCGCCGGAAATCTCTCGACGTCGATCCTGGTGGTCGGGGCGTCGCGACTCGGTCTCCCGGTGTCGACGACCCACGTCGCGACAGGCGGCATCTTCGGCATCGGCGCCGCCTCGGGCGAGATGCGGTGGCGGATGGCGGGGGCCGTGGTCCTCGCGTGGGTGACGACCCTCCCTCTCGCGGCCCTCCTCGGCGCGGCGGCGATGGCGGTGCTCCGATAGCGGTCCGGGGCGGGGAAACCCGGACGGCGGGATCGGCATCCCATGGGGTGAGATCGTGACGCCCGACAAGGAGAAGCCTCCCATGAACGAAGCCACCGCCGACCCCCGAGTGCTCGCCGCCTCCGAGAAGAAGCCCGGGCTCCCCATCGTGAAGATCGCCCTGGCGCTCGTCGCCGTCGCCGGGCTCGTCCTCTTCGGGCGGCGCGCGGCCGCCTTCCTCCCGCAGTTCGCGGCCTGGGTGAACGGCCTCGGCGTGTGGGGGCCGGTCGTCTTCATCCTGGGGTACGCGCTGGCGGCCGTCGCCTTCGTCCCCGGATCGATCCTCACCCTCGCGGCCGGGGCGATCTTCGGCCTCGGCTGGGGGACCCTCTACGTCTACATCGCGGCCACGATCGGATCGTCGGCCGCCTTCCTCGTCTCGCGACATCTCGCCCGCGCCGCGATCGAGAAGAAGATCGCGGGAAACGCGCGCTTCGCCTCGATCGACCGAGCCGTCGGCGCGCAGGGGAAAAAGCTCGTCTTCCTCCTCCGCCTCTCGCCGATCTTCCCCTTCAACCTCCTCAACTACGCCCTCGGCCTGACGAAGGTCTCCTTCACCGACTACGTCGCCGCCAGCGTCGGGATGATTCCGGGTACGATCCTCTACGTGTACTACGGAAAGCTCGCCGGCGACGTCGCCGCGCTCGCGTCGGGGGCCGCCGTCCAGAAGGGCGCCGGCTATTACGCGGTGCTGGGGCTGGGCCTCCTCGCCACCGTCGTCGTGACGACGCTGGTCACGCGCACCGCGCAGAAGGCGCTGAAGGAGGCGACCGAGAAGTAAGCGCCGGGCTGTGGCATTCTGGCCGGATGACGCGCTGCCCGGCGTGCTCGGCCGAAGTGACGGAGGAAACCGCCGCGTGTCCGACCTGCGGCGCGGCGCTCGGCGGGTTCGGGACCTCCGCTCAGCCGACGAAAAACTTCCCCGAGTCCATCGGACGACCTCCGTCGACTGATTCGCTGGGCCACGGCCGCTTCCTCCCCGGGGCCGTGCTCGCCGGCCGCTTCCGGATCGTCGCCCGCCTCGGCTCCGGAGGGATGGGCGAGGTCTATCGGGCCGATGATCTGAAGCTCGGCCAGCAGGTCGCGCTCAAACTCCTGCCTCAAGCGCTGGAGAAGGATCCCGCGCGGCTCTCGCGCCTTCTCAACGAGGTGAGAACCGCGCGGCAGATCTCGCACCCCAACGTCTGCCGCGTGTACGACGCCGCGGAGGCCGACGGGCGGCACGTCATCACGATGGAGTATGTGGACGGCGAGAACCTCGCCAGCCTCATCCTGCGGATCGGCAGGCTCTCGCACGACAAGGCGGTCCAGCTCGCTCGCCAGATCTGCGCCGGGCTCGCGGCCGCTCACGACCAGGGGGTGCTCCACCGGGATCTCAAGCCCGCGAACGTGATGATCGACGGCCGGGGACGGGCCCGCATCACCGACTTCGGCCTCGCGATCCTCGCCGATGAAGTCACGCGGAAGGACGTCGGGGCCGGCACCCCGGCGTACATGGCGCCGGAGCAGCTGACGGGCACGGCCGTCACCGTCCGGAGCGACGTGTACGCATTGGGCCTCGTCCTCTACGAGATCTTCACCGGACAGCCCGGCTTCAGGGCGTCGACGCTCCCGGAGCTCCTGCGTCTCAAGCGCGAGTCGACACCGATGACGCCGTCGAGCGTCGTCGGGGATCTCGACCCGGCGGTCGAGCGCGTCATCCAACGGTGCCTCGCGATCGATCCTCGCGAGCGTCCGGCTTCGGCGTTGGCGGTGGCGGCATCGCTTCCCGGCGGCGATCCCCTTGCGGCGGCGCTCGCCGCCGGCGAGACACCGTCGCCCCGGCTCGTCGCGGAAGCGGGGGACGTCGGAGGGCTTTCCCCCGCGGCCGCAGTTGCGTGCGGCGTCGCACTCATGGCCGGTGTGGCTCTGGTGGTCGCGCTGTCCTCCCGCACGCAGCTCACTCGAATCGTGCCCCTCCCCAAGCCTCCCGAGGTCCTGGTCGAGAGGGCACAGGAGATCATCCGCCAGATCGGCGGTCCGGAGAGCGCGGCGGACAGCGCGCACGGCTTCACGCTGAACGAGCCGTACCTGAAACACCTCACAGCGGACGCATCGTTCCGGTGGGAGCGGCTCGGTCGCACGGCTCCCTCCGCGATCTATTTCTGGTACCGGCAGAGCCCGCGTCCGTTGTTCGCCTACTCTGGGCAGATGGTGAGCCTCCGGGATCCGCCCCCTCTCGTTCCCGGGATGGTCGGGGTCATCCTCGAGCCCGACGGGAGGCTTCGGGAGCTGAGCGTCGTCCCAGGGGACGAGAAGGCCGATCGTGGGCCCCCCGCCGACCCGGACTGGACAACGTTCCTGAGGCTCGCCGGCTTCGACATCGGCACCCTCAGGAGGGTTGAGCCGGATGATCGGCCCGCACCGTACGGCGAGGCGCGCGCCACGTGGGAGGGAGCCTACCCGGGCGCGCCGGAGGAGACGATCCGAATCGAGGCGGCCGCGCATCAAGGGCGGCCGGTCGGACTCCGGATCGACGCCCCATGGACGGGCGAGTCGGCCGCCCCGACGAGCGCCCCGACGCCCGGCGGGAGAGTGGTCGAGGGACTCATCATCCTGACGTTCGTCGGCGTCATCGGAGGCAGCGTTGTTCTCGCCCGCCGGAATCTCCGCCTGGGTCGCGGCGACCGGCGCGGCGCGACGCGCGTTTCCATCTTCTGCTTCTCCGCGCTCACCCTCGTGATCGCACTGAAGCTGCATCATGCCTCCGGGATCGAAGAAGTCGTCCTGCTCTTCAACAACCTCGCGTATCCGGCGTACATCGCATGCCTGACATGGATCTTCTACGTCGCGATCGAGCCGTACCTGAGACGCCTCTGGCCGCGAGTCCTCATCTCATGGATGCGGCTCCTCGACGGGAGGTGGCGCGATCCGCTCGTCGGCCGCGACGTGGTCGTCGGGCTTCTCGCCGCGATCGCGCTCACGCTCCTGAAGCAGTCCTGGCCGCTCCTCTCGCGCGCGGCGGGTCTGCCCGCCCCCGAGTTCCTCAACCCTCCGTACTGGCTCGAGTTCCACAGCCTCACGGGTTTCCGATTCGCGGCGGGCAACGCCGCCGAGCTTTCCGCCGCGGCGTTCTTCTTCCCGATGGTGCTCATCGTCTCGCTTCTGGTCCTTCAGCTCGTCCTGCGGGTCCCGTGGGTCGCGATGGCGGCGTTCGTGCTTCTCATGTCGCTGGTCACGAGCCTCACGGCGCCGGCCCCGGCGTACGAGTTCGTCTTCCAGCTCGCGGCGGCAATCCTCGCGCTCACGGTCTTTCTCCGATTCGGGCTGCTCACCGGGATCGTGCTCGAGTTCTACGCGGGGCTGCTCCTGATGACCCCGATGACGTCTGATTCCGGCGCGTGGTACGCCTCGAGCACGCTGCTCGTGCTCGGCATCGGTGCGGCCCTCGCCGTCTACGGTCTCCGCGTCTCGCTCGCGGGTCGCAAGGTCCTGACCGACGCCGTGCTCGGGAGCTGATCGCTCGAATTCGCCCCGCGTCTTGATGCCCGCGCGGGGGGGTGGTAGCCTCTCCGGCAACCAGAACCCCGCAGCATCGAACCACGAACGGGAAGGTGGTCACGCCTGTGGCCGAGCCCACGCGAAAGCTGAAGTACCTCCTGAGGCGCTACGCGGCCGCCATCCGCGAGCGCACGCTCCGGCGCGGCCTCGCCTCCCTCTCCGGCGCCTTCGAGCGCTGGAGGAGCGGCCAGCTCGACAGCCGCGAGCTCCGCGAGAAGATCGCCGAGTTCGAGAAGGCGAGCGACACGCCGGCCGCCCCGCACGGGGCCGGCACGACCCATCCCCTCCACACGCCGGGCTCGCGCCGCGACGCGGCGCGCGGGAAGAGACACGGCCGCTCCTGACCGTGCCGTGATCCCCGGAGGGTGTCTCTGCGGGGGCGTCCGGTTCGAGGTGCGTGGCCCCTTCCTCCGCGCGAGCCACTGCCACTGCTCGCGATGCCGCCGCCACTCGGGCGCCGCCGTCTCCACCCAGGGACGCGTGCGGCGCGAGGACTTCACGCTCATCCGCGGCGCCGACCTCGTCCGCGCCTTCACCCCCTCCCCCGGCGCGAGCGCGAAGGCCTTCTGCTCGCGGTGCGGGTCGAGCCTCTTCGGCGGGAGCTGGCCCGACGGCGACGAAATCTCGATCCGCCTGGGATCGATCGACGGCGACCCCGGCATCCGCCCGCAGTTCCACACGTTCGTCGCCTCGCGCGCGGCGTGGGACGAGATCCTCGACGATCTTCCGCAGTATCCCGAGGGGAAAAAATGAAGAGCCTCCTCGCTTCGATAGGCCGCACCCCCCTCGTCAGGCTCGAGCGCCTCGCCGAGCCGGGGGCGGCGGACGTCTTCGTGAAGCTCGAGAGCGCCAACCCCACGGGAAGCATGAAGGACCGGATGGCCCTCTCGATGATCGAGGGGGCCGAGCGGCGCGGCGCGCTCCGGCCCGGCGGCCGGGTCGTCGACTACACCGGCGGGAGCACCGGGAGCTCGCTCGCGATGGTCTGCGCGGCCCGGGGGTATCGCGCCCGGTTCGTCTCGGCGGACTGCTTCGCCGAGGAGAAGATCCGGACGATGCGCGCCTTCGGCGCCGAGGTCGAGGTGCACGAGAGCGAGGGGGGGAAGGTGACCCCGGCTCTCATCCAGAAGCTCGTCGCCCGCTCGCGCGAGCTGGCCAAAGAGCCCGACACCTTCTGGACCGACCAGTTCAATAACCCCGACAACCGGGCCGGCTATCACGGGATGGGACGGGAGATCCTCGAGGCGCTCGACGGACGGCTCGACGCCTTCGTGATGGGGGTCGGCACCGGCGGAAGCTTCTCGGGGAACGCCGAGGTCCTCAAGGAGGCGCGCCCCTCGATCCGCTGCGTCGCCGTCGAGCCGGCGGCGTCCCCGGCGCTCTCGAAGCGCGGGCCGCTCGGCGGCCACCGGCTCGAGGGGATGGGCGCGGGCTTCGCGCCGGCGATCTTCCGCATGGATCTCGCGGACGAGATCGCGCAGGCCACCGACTCCGAGGCCTACGAGACGGCGCGGAGGCTGTCCCGCGTCGAGGGAATCTTCGGCGGCATCTCGTGCGGCGCCAACGTGCACGCGGCGCTCAGCGTGGCGCGAAGGCTGGGGCCGGGGCGGCGCGTCGTCACCGTGATCGTCGATTCGGGGCTGAAGTACCTCGCGGGGGACCTGTTCCGCTGATCGAAGGGTCCGGCCTCAGGACCCCATCGCCTCGATGAGCGCGTCGGTCGCCTTCTCCCACCGGTAGGGCTTCAGCGCGTCATCGAGGCGCGCCGCGTCGGGCTTCGCGTACGTGGCGTCGTCCAGGAGCGCGCGGGTCCACGCCGCCGTATCGTGCGGTACGAACTTCAAGTGCGGCAGCGCGAGCGCCTGGAGGTTCGCGAGGGGCGTGACGAGCATCGGCTTGCCGGCGGCGCCGAACTCGAGCACCTTGATCGGGAGCGAGTCGTGCGTCCCCGGGCTGAGCACGAACGGGAGGATGCCGACGTCCGCCGCGTGGAAGTAATCCCAGACCTCATCCGTCGGCACGGGGCCCACGACGTGAGTCCCCTCCGGGACGTCGTGCGTCGGGCGGGGTCCCTCGTGATCGGGTGACGGGCCGACGACCACGAGAGCCAGATCGGGGCGCGCCTTCTTCGCCTGGCGGAAAGCGTCGCAGATCATCTCCATCCCGTCGCACGACGCCATGTGGTTGCCGATGTACGTGATGACGGTCTTCCCCTCGAGCCCCAGCCGCTAGCGCACTTTTCCGGCGCGCCAGGCCGGCCACGCCCGGATCTCGTCCAATTCCGCGCCGTTGGGGACGTACACGGGGCGCCGCCCCGTGAGCTCCTCGACGCGGTCGCACAGCCGCGGGCTGACCGCGGAGAGCGAATCGGCGGCGAGGAGCGCGTCGAGAAGGAATCGTCTTCGCGATCGACCGACCCGCGAGTCGCCGAACTCGTCGATGAAGTTGTCGACGAGATCGAAGTGGGCCCGGTACGCGCGGCTCCCCGGCGTCGGGGGGAGAAAGAAGAACGGATGCGAGTGGAAGACGGTGTCGCACCCGAAGCGATCGAGCGCCTTCAGGATGCCGCGCTCGTTCGCGCGCGCGGCGAGGCGGCTGAGGATGGGGCCGGTCGCGGCGTAGACCGGCATGCGGAAGCGCGTCACGGGTCCGTTCGGGTCGACGCTCCATCCCCGGCGCGCGAGATCCCACCGGAGCTTGAGCTTGGAGAGAGTGTTCGATCGATCCCAACCTTCGGGATCGGAGCGATCGAGCGCGTACACCTTTCGCCGCCGCGCGACGCGGCTCATCAGCTCGACCTCACGGATCCGCAGATCCGGGAAGAAGCGCATGCGCGCGATCCAGAGGATCGCCGTGGACTCTGGTCTCATCGACGAGGGCAGGTGCCGAGAAACGACTCCGTTGTCCGGCGGGGCGTCGTCGAGGCCGCCTGCCGGCCGACGCCGATCCTCAGAACAGATCGTTGATCGTCGCCGCGACGCCGTCCCACGTGAATGCTTGTATCGCAAACTGTGTGGGCCAAGTATACAGCATCGAACTATATCCAAGGCGAGTGCGACGATAAGCGAAGCCTCCGGCGCGCGCCTGGAATCCGGCCAGGAACCGCAGCCCCCGGCGCCGCGCCTCCTCGAACTCGCTCCCGAGCAGGGCGAAGAGGCGGACGGCCTGCGCCGCCGCGTCAGCGGGGAGCGGCCGGACGAGCGTGTCGAGGACGCGTCCGCGGGAGGGGGCCTTCAGCTTCGCCTGGGCCGGCCAGCCGCCCGCTCGACGCTGGGCGGCCTGAAGCCACCGCGCCCCGCGCTCGGCCGCGGCGACGTAGAGGCTCTCCCCGAGCGCGCGCCCCGCGTAGATGAGCCCTTCGCATGCGTAGGCGTGCGCGTGCGTGAAGACCTCGTCGCGCCGAGCCGTGCAGAAGAACGCCCCGTCGCCGTCCTGAAGCGAGATCGTGTGGTCGCAGCACCTCGACGCCGCCTCGCGGTAACGATCCTCGCCGGTCAGAGCGTGGAGCTGGAGCAGCGCGATGGCGTTCTTCGCGTGGATGCAGCTCCCGTCGCCGAAGAATCCCCCGGGGTCCTCGAGCCGCCGCTCGTTGTCCGTCATCGCGCAGAACGAGCCGTCGGGGCGCTGCATGCGCAGCAGCCAGGGGCCGGCCCGAGCGGCCGCCTCGGCGTGACGCCGGTGGCCCGTCGATCGCGCGAGGCGCGCCAGCCCGACGACGCACGCCGCGGTGTCGAAGGAGAAGTGCCTCCGGGGCAGGGCGAAGTTCGCGGGGTCCTCGGAGTCGGGAAATGAGCCGTCCCCTCCCTGGATGCGCAGGAGAAAGTCCCCGGCCTCCTCGGCCACGTCCAGAAAGCGTCGATCCTCACGCGCCCGGTTGAGGAAGACGAAGAGGCTGACGCCGTACCCGGTGATCTCGGTGTAGACGCCGAGCGGGCGCCGGTGGCCCGCGTCGTATCCATGACGAAACGCGCCGCGCGAAGGGGATTGCGGGTCGACGACCCGGATGGGCGCCGTGCTGTGCCAGGCGATCGCCCGATCGATCGCCTGCCTCGTATCCGGAGCGGAGGAAACCACCGGGCGGAGAGTACCACCGCCCGCCGGTCACGGGCAGATCGCGGTCGTCCGCTCGGCGCCGGAGGAGGCGGCCCCGTAGCTCCCTGAGCCGCACGCGTTGCGGCTTCGGACGAGGTAGTAACGGCACTTCCCGAGCAGGGGCCTGGCTGAGTCCGATACCTGGAGAGAGGCCGTCCCGGAGGCGAGGCAGGACTCGAGTGTCCCATTCCCGGGCGGCAGCTGCGCGACGTTGCCGCGGAGAACGTCGTACTGGATGCCCGGGCCCGCGGCGGGCTCGCCGGAGTTCCAGGAGACGACCGTGCCCTCGAGGTCGAGCGTGAGGCCCGCGATCTCGGGGGGCGCGGCGAAGGCCGACGGATCGAGCGGCGCGCAGTCGGCGCCGTCGTCGACGCCGTCGTTGTCGTCGTCCGCGTCGCACGCGTCGCCCGCGCCGTCGGCGTCGGTGTCGATCTGGCCCGGGTCCGGGTCGGCCGGACAATCGTCCGCGCAGTTCGCCACGCCGTCGCCGTCAGAATCCGACACGGCGGTGTCGGTCACGATGTTTCCGCCCGACGTCTCGCCTCCCGGCTGAAGCGTCGTGACGTAGTACCAATAGGACGCCCCGTTCTGCACCGTCGCGTCGTCGAACGCCGTCGCCTGCGGGCCGATCGTGGCGAGGGGGGTGAAGGCGCCGGCCGGCCCCGCCGTCCCCCGGTAGACGCGGTACCCGACGGCCCCGCCGATCGGGCTCCAGCCGAGGCGGAGCGCCGTCGGGCAGGTGGCCGCGTCGGTGATCGTGGCTCGGGGCGAGGAGGCGTAGCCGGCGTCGATCTCGAGGGGGAGGCCCGTCGGCCCCCGCTGGCCGTCGGCGCCGATTGCCCGAAGCGCGACGTAGAGCGGGCCGGATTGGAGATCGATCCCCGTGATCGTCGCGGTCGCGACGGGGCCGAGGAGGATCGGGGAGTTCCCCTCGGCGGCGCCGATCCCGCCCAGGAGGTCGGGATCGCTCCCGTAGTGAAGCTCGTAGCCCGCGAGCGGGACCTGCGCCGGATCCTCGTTCCAGTCGAGCGCGATCTGCTGGGCGCCCGTTCCGGCCCGGGCCGTCATCGTCGTCGCGATCTCGTAGAGCCCCGCGCCGCCGTCCGGCACCCAGAGATGGTGCCGCCCGTCGCGGCTCGTCGTCTCGAGGACGGCGCTGTAGGGCGCGCGCGGGACCAGCGGCAGCGTCTCCCACGAGGCGCCGCCGTCACGGCTCCGGTGAAGCCCCGCCTCTCCCGCCGCGTAGACGCGCCGGGTCCCCGTCGCGCCGGGGGCGAGGCGCGCGACCCGGTCCCCGGAGAGCGACGGCGTGAAGCTCTGCCCCGTCCCCGCGCGCACGAGGACGCCCGCGCCCGTGGCGGCGTAGGCGCGCCCGCCGGCGAACCGGATGTCGCGGACGTCCTTGAGCGTCGAGGCCGTGCCGGGCGGAAGCGTCATGGCGGCCGCGCCCCACGACAGGCCGCGGTCGGCGCTCTCGAAGATCGCGCCGCTCCGGCTCCCCGCGAGGAGATGATCTCCGGAAGGGTCCGCAGGGTCGAAGGCCATCGACCAGATGTACTCGTCGTCGAGGCCGTTCGCCCGGCGGGCCACGGGCGTCCACGCGAGGCTGAGGGCGTTGGCGTCGGACGGGCTCGTTGCCGCGCGCGCCTGCGGGTGCTTCCAGATGCCCGCCCCCGTCGCGGCGTAGACCACCGACGCGTCCGCCGGATCGACGACGACCTGGTGGAAGACGTTCGTGCACATCACGTGCTGCCGCGACTCGACGTCGTCCACGTCGAGCATCGAGGCGAAGCCGCTCGCTCCCGCCGTGAGCGCCCAGGTCCGCTTCGCGTAGGCGACGTTCGGGTCTGCGGGGGCGACGGCGAGCCGCGACGCCGCGTGCATCGCGAACGGATCGCCGGTGGACCAGCCGGCGCCCAGCTCGTCGGTGACCCAGAGCGCGGTGCTCGTCGCCGCGGCGATCTGGTGCCCCGTGGCCGCGCGCGTCTCGACCAGATCGTAGACGTGGAAGAGATCCTGAAGGCTCGAGACGACGGTGACCGTCCACGTCGCCCATCCGTCCGTCGACGCGATGCGCCGGATTGACGCGCGATCCACGAGGTAGATGCGATCCGGATCCGTCGGGTCCTGCACGAGGCCCGCAATCCCCTGGAACCCCGAGTCGAGCAGGGTCGCCTGCCACGGGGCGCTCCGCGGATCGCCGGGGTTCGCCGGGGTGAGCATCAGCAGCTCGTTGGGCTCGCCGGTGGCGCCGTCCCCCGCGGCGAAGAGGCGATCGGGATTCCACGGGTGCGCGAGAAGCGCGGTGATCTTGAGGCGGCTCGGCCGCGACCAGGGATCGAATATCGGGCGCCACACGCGATCGGGCGCGCCGTCGCCGTCGCAGTCGTTGCTCCCCTGGCAGTCGCCCGCCCCCGAGAGATCGCCGAACCAGCGCATCACGAGGGCGGGCTGCTCGACGCTCGAGAACCCTGCCGGGCACTCGAAGCTCACGGGGTACGCCTTCCCGTTGGTGCACCTCGGCCCCGCGAGAACGCCGTAGCGAACGCTCGGGTCCGACGGGGCGAGGGCGAAGGCGCCGAGGAAAAGGCTCGTGCGCCCCTGGTCGGCGACTGCGACGAAAGTTCCGGTCGTGTCGACGACGTCCTCCCAGGTCCAACGCCCTCCCTTGTCCCGTGAGGTCATCAGCGCCGACTCCTCGGGATGGACCGACGTCGTGCCGTAGAGCGCGCCGGTGACGGGATCGACTTCGAGGATCGACGCGTCGTTCGACTCGAAGTTGTTCACGGGCTCGGGGTCCTGGGCGGCGCAGATCGGCCGCGGCTCGGCCTGCGGGATGCAATGGGGATTGCGGTCGTACGAGAAGCCCATGTCGCACGATCGGTAGAAGGCGCCGCACGGCTCGAACTGCGAGAGGACCAGGTAGTAGAGCCGGTTCGTCTCCAGCGGGTCGAAGAGGAGCTTCGTGGTGTCGCACTGCTGGCGCAGATTGACGAGACCGTCCTCGCGCTCGCAGACGACGGTCGGCTCCCAGCGCTCGCCCCCGTCCAGGGAGCGGTACGGGCGATCGCCCTGCGCCGTGAAGTGGCCGAGGAACCCGAGCAGCAGGTGGTTGGGGTCATCGGGTTGGATCGTCAGATAGCGGGCCGCGACGTTCGGCAGGCCGTAGTTCTTCGGCTGCCACGTGGCGCCGCCGTCGATCGATTTCAGGACGCCGACGCTGTCGAGCACCCAGTACATGACGGCGGGATTCCGCGGATCGATCGTGAGCTGGCTGAACCGGTTGAACGGCGCGTTGAGGACGCGGATCTGCTCCGTCGCGGGGAGGCCGGGCGTGGGCGAGGAGGCGCCGAGGCGGGGAGAGGGTGGTGCCGCGGCGAGCGCGGTCACGATGGCGAGAGCCGTCAGACTCCGTCGCAAGATCGCTTCCGATGTCGAGCCGAAGCGCCTCCGTGGTTGGGGCGCGGGTCTCCCGCGGCCGAGGGAAGCCGGGGGTCTTGAGATTCTAGCTGGTTTCGCGCGAACCTGTCGGGTAGGATCGGCGCCTGGCTCCGCACCCCCGAGCGCGAGGAGATCGTGAGCGAGTTCAAGGATCACTTCTCGTCGGTCGCGGGATCGTACGCCGCGTTCCGCCCGACCTACGCGCCGGAGATGATCGCCTTCCTCGCGGGGCTGGCTCCCGGGCGCCGCGTCGCGTGGGATTGCGCGTGCGGGTCGGGGCAGGCCTCGATCCTCCTCGCCGATCACTTCGAGCGCGTGGTCGCGACCGACGCGAGCCGGGAGCAGATCGCGAACGCGGCGCCCCACCCCGGGATCCAGTACCGCGTCGCGCGCGAGGACGACTCGGGGCTGAAGGATGCGGGCGCGAGCCTCGTCACCGTGGCCCAGGCGCTCCACTGGCTCGATCGGCCGAAGCTCTACGGCGAGGTCGATCGCGTCCTGGAGCCGGGGGGGGTCTTCGCGGCCTGGTGCTACGTGTTGCTCCGGATCTCGCCGGAGGTCGACCGTGTCCTCGACTGGTTCTACGCGGAGCGCGTCGGTCGCTGGTGGCCCCCCGAGCGCAGGCACACCGAGAACGGATACCGCGACCTGCCGTTCCCTTTCGACGAGATCCCGGGCGGGGAGTGGTGGATCGAGTCCCGCCTCGATCGGACGCGCCTCCTCGGCTACATCGGGACCTGGTCCTCGGTGAGGAACTGCCGCGCGGCCGGCGACGATCCGATGCCGGAGCTCGAGGCCGCGCTCGCCCCTCACTGGCCCGACGCGGCCGAGCGGCGAGAGATCCGATCGCCCGTCACCCTTCGCGTGTCGAGAAAGCCGGGCGCCCTCGGGCGCGGGAGGCTCTCATGAACCCTGGCGATTTCGTTCTGTGCGTCCGCGACGTCGAGGGAGGGAAGTTCGGATCCGAGCCGGGGCCGTCCACCTTCCTCGTGGTGCCGCCGGGTAAGAACCCTTCCCCGCGCCACGCGATCGGGAAGGATGACTGGGCGGGGCGCGTCCAGCGGCAGGCGAAGCCTCCCGCCGCCGCGGGGGCCAACGGCGACATCCTCGTCTTCATCCACGGGTACAACAACGACCAGGCGATCGTGATGCAGCGGCACAGGAGGCTCCGGGCCGATCTCGAAGGGCTTGGCTTCGCCGGGGCGATTGTCTCGTTCGACTGGCCGAGCGCGGCGAGCGCCCTCAACTATCTCGAGGATCGGAGCGACGCGAAGGCGACGGCTCTCGAGCTGGTCGACAAGGGGATCCGCCTCCTCGCGGCGCGGCAGGATCTCGACTGCCGGATGAACGTCCACCTCCTCGCGCACTCGACGGGGGCGTACGTGATCCGCGAGGCCTTCGATGACGCGGACGACCGGCGGGCGATCGCCGCCGTCAACTGGACGGTGAGCCAGATCGCTTTCATCGCCGGCGACGTCTCGAGCGCCTCGATGTCGCCGTCCGATTCCGCCTCGGAGTCGGTGTACCGGCACTGCGTGCGCCTGACCAACTACTGGAACCCGTACGACTCCGTCCTCAAGCTCTCGAACATGAAGCGGCTCGGGACGGCGCCCCGCGTCGGCCGCGTCGGGCTCCCCGACGACGCTCCCGGCAAGGCCGTCGACGTCGACTGCGGCGACTACTTCCGCACGCTCGACGAGAGCGAGGCAGTCCATTTCGGATCGTTCACGCACTCGTGGCACATCGGCGATCCCGTCTTCACGCAGGATCTCCTCGCGACGATCCGCGGCGACATCGATCGCGACAGGATCCCGACGCGCCGAATGGACGAGCGCGGGAAGCTGCTCCTCGTGCGGCCCCGATGACCGCGCGGTCGCGCGCGATCGTGGCCGGGGCCGCCGTGGCGTGCGGGATTGCGGGGTGCGCGCGGACGGCGCCGCCCGGACTCGGCGAACTGATGACGTTGACGCAGATGCGGCACGCCAAGCTCTGGTTCGCGGGGCGGGCGGGCAACTGGCCTCTCGCGGGCTACGAGCTCGACGAGCTGCAGGAAGGGTTCGACGACGTCGTGGCCTTCCATCCCACGCACAAGGACTCGCCCCTTCCGCTCACCGAGGTCCTGCCGAAGGTCATGACGAAGCCGATGGCCGATCTTCGAAAGGCCATCGCCGCGCACGACGTCAGCACCTTCACGATCGCCTTCGATGCGTTGACGGGCGGCTGCAACGCCTGCCACCAGGCGACGAACTTCGGGTTCAACGTGGTGCGCCGACCCGGAGAGGCGGCGTGGTTCGGCAACCAGGAGTTCGAGCCCGGGACCCCGTAGCGCGCCTCCCTCGCCGCCCCGGCGCTGGCACCTCGCATGCAGGCCGCCTTCCGGATGCCGGCAATGTCCAGAAGCCCGGTGCGCTTCCGCGCGCGCGCTGCGCTCTCTCGCGCTGCCCGGAGTCAAATCGCCCGCCTCGACCGTAGGAGCCGCCGATGCTCGACAAGACCCTCGATCTGGCCGGTCCCGGAATTGGAAGCTACGAAGAGCTCGAACGCGTCCTCCCGACGAACTACCACTCCCTCCTGTCCCCGCGGGAGACGCAGGCGGCGATCTTCGCCGTCAAGGAATTCATCGAGGAAGGCCTCTGCCGGGCGTTGAACCTGAGCATGGTGCAAGGTCCCCCTCATCGTCGACGTCGAGAGCGGCGTCAACGACATGCTCGATCGCGACGGCTCGCGCACGCCGGTCCAGTTCCACATCTCGAACGACGCGGGGAAGAACCCGATCGTCGCCCAGGTGGTGCAGGCGGCGACGAAGTGGAAGAGGGTCGCCCTCGAGCAGCTCGAGCTCGGGCCCGGCGAGGGGCTCTGCACCGACATGCGGGCGGTGCGCAAGGACTACTTCCTCGACCACGACCACAGCGCCTACGTCGATCAGTGGGATTGGGAGAGGGCGATCACGTCCGAGGATCGGAACCTCGGCTACCTGAAGTCGACGGTGCGGAAGATCTGGCGCGTCCTCAAAGGGGCCGAGGAGCACGCGCACCGGCTCTTCCCCGATCTGCGCGACGAGCGGTACCCGGTTCTTCCCGACGAGATCGAGTTCTTCCACGCCGAGGAGATCCTCGATCGCTTCCCCGATCTGCCGCGCAAGCAGCGGGAGACCGAGATGCTCAGGAAGCACCCCGCCATCTTCATCGTGGGGATCGGCTGGACCCTCGCCGACGGCTACCCTCACGAGATGCGCGCCGCCGACTACGACGACTGGGTCACCGAGACCGTCACCTCAGCCGGCAAGCCGGCGCACGGCCTCAACGGCGACATCCTGGTCTGGAACCCGGTCACGAAGAGGCGGCACGAGCTGACGTCGATGGGGATCCGCGTCAACGCGGCGAGCCTGAAGCAGCAGCTCGAGCTGACGGGCCAGACGAAGCTCCTCGAGCTCCCGTACCACCGGGCGATCGCGAAGAACGAGCTGCCGCTGAGCATCGGCGGCGGCATCGGCCAGTCCCGCACCCAGATGCTGATCCTGCGCAAGGCTCACCTCGGGGAGGTGAGCGTCACGGTGTGGCCGAACGTTCTGAAGGAGATGTGCCGCAAGCGCAACATCTTCGTGCTCGAGTAGCCCCGGAAACACGAAGGCCGCCTCGGCGCGAGGAACGCGCGGAGGCGGCCTTCTTCGTTTCAGGCGTAGGTCTTGCCGAAGAACTCCTTGCTCTTCTTCGGGTCGGCCTTCATCGCGGCCTTCCCCTCGTTCCAGTCGGCGGGACAGACCTCGCCGCCGTGCTGGTCCACGAACTGCAGCGCTTTCACCATGCGCAGGGCCTCGTCGATGCTGCGGCCGAGCGGCAGGTCGTTGACCACCTGGTGCCGCACGACGCCCTCCTTGTCGATCAGGAAGAGGCCACGGAGCGCGACGCCTCCGCCGAGCAGGACGTCGTAGTCCGAGGCGATCTTCTTGTTGAGGTCGGCGAGGATCGGGTACTTCACATCGCCGATGCCGCCGTCCTTCCGGGGCCTCTCGCGCCACGCCAGGTGGCTGAACTTGCTGTCCACCGAGCAGCCGAGGATCTGCACGCCGAGCTCCTGGAACGCGGCGTTCCTCTCGGAGAAGGCGATGATCTCCGTCGGGCAGACGAACGTGAAATCGAGCGGGTAGAAGAAGAGGATGACGTACTTCCCCTTGTAGTCGGACAGCGACACCGACTTGAAGCTTCCATCGGGCATGACCGCGTCGGCCGTGAAGGCCGGAGCGGGCTTTTGGACGAGAACGCTCACTTGGGTATTCCTCCTGTTGGGTGTTGGACGGGTTGGATCGAGACGTCATTCTAGGCCGCGCGCCCCGCCGGTCGCAAGACGGTGCGAGCCGGTGATGATCTAACATCGCCGGGTGAACCCCGCACCCGAAACGCCCCGCGACGTCTACGAGCGCCGGCTCGCCGAGAGGCGGGGCGCCGCGGCGAAGCTCGCGCGCGTCGAGCTCGCCATCGCCAACGGGCGCCTCGCGATCGCCGTGGCCGCCGTCGTCGTCGGGTGGCTCGCGTTCCACGAAGACACCCTAAGCGCCTGGTGGCTCGCCGCGCCCGTCGCTCTCTTCGCGCTTCTCGTCGCGCGCCACGATCGCGTGATCCAGGCGAAGCAGCGGGTCGAGCGGGCGGCGGCCTTCTACGAGAAGGGGATCGCGCGCCTCGATCACCTCTGGATCGGCGCGGGCGAGACGGGGGAGCGCTTCCTCGACGAGGCGCATCTCTACGCGGCCGATCTGGATCTCTTCGGGCGAGGATCGCTGTTCGAGCTTCTCTGCGCCGCGCGCACCTCGGCGGGGCGGGCGGCGCTCGCGTCGTGGCTTCTCGCCCCGGCGGCGCCCGGAGCCATCCGGTCGCGACAGGAGGCGGTGCGGGATCTCGAGCGCCGGATCGATCTCCGCGAGGACCTCGCCGTCCTCGGCGACGACGTGGAGGCCGACGCGCACCCCCAGGAGCTCGCGGCATGGAGCGCCGAGCCCCGGCGCATCCCCGCGAGGCCGACGCGCGCCGTCGCCGCCGTCCTCTCCATCCTCGGATTCCTCTCGGCGGGGGGGTGGCTGCTCGGCTTCACCAGCGTCCTCCCGCTCCTTCTCGTCGCGATCGCCGAGGCGATCTTCGTGCGGCGGATCTCGAAGGACGTCGATCACGTCGTGGCGGGTGTGGAGCGCGCGGGGCGCGAGCTCCAGATCCTCTCCCTCGTCCTCGAGCGGCTCGAGCGCGAGCGCTTCGACGCGCCCCACCTCGCCGCGCTGAAAGCCGCCCTCGAGGTGGACGGAGAGCCCCCGTCGCGCCGCATCGCGCGCCTCGGGCGGCTCGTCGAGATGCTCGAGTCGCGGCGCAACCAGCTCTTCGCCCCCTTCGCCGCGGCGATCCTCTGGACGACGCACCTCGCGCTCGCCGTCGAGGCCTGGCGGGAGAGATCCGGCGGCGTCGTGAAGCGGTGGCTCGACGCCGCGGGGGAGATCGAGGCCCTGTCGTCCCTGGCGGCGCACGCGTACGAGAATCCGGAGTGCGTCCATCCGGAGATCGCCGAGGGCGGCGCGGTCTTCGAGGCGCGGGCCCTGGGCCACCCGCTCCTCGCCGACGGATCGTGCGTGCGCAACGACGTGACCCTCGGCGGAAGCTCGCGCGTCCTGGTCGTGAGCGGCTCGAACATGTCGGGGAAGAGCACTCTGCTCAGATCCGTCGGCATCAACACGATCCTCGCGCTGGCGGGCGGGAAGGTGCGCGCGGCGTCGCTGCGCGTGTCGCCGGTCGCGATCGGCGCGTCGATCCGGATCCACGACTCGCTCCAGGCCGGCACGTCCCGCTTCTACGCCGAGATCACGCGCCTGAGGCTCATCGTCGATCTCACCTCAGGTCCCCTTCCGGCCCTCTTCCTGATCGACGAGATGCTCCACGGGACGAACTCGCACGATCGGCGGATCGGCGCCGAGGCGATCGTGCGGAGTCTGTCGGCGCGCCGCTCGATCGGCCTCATCACGACGCACGACCTCGCCCTCGCTCACATCGCCGACTTTCCTGCCGCCGCGGCCCGCAACGTCCACTTCGAGGATCACATCGAAGGAGGGAAGATCACCTTCGACTACGTCATGCGCGCCGGCGTCGTCACGAAGAGCAACGGCATCGCGCTGATGCGCGCCGTGGGGCTCGACGTCGAGGAGGCCCCCGAGGGGAGCGGCGCGCGGCGGTCCGCGCCGTGACGGAGTGGAAGGCCGGGGATCGCCTCACGCACCGGTTCAATCCCGACCTCGGCACCGGGCGCGTCGCGCGGGTGGACGGCCGCATGATGGAGGTCGAGTTCCCCGCGGCGGGGAGCACGATGCGCTTCGCGCTGAGCTCGGACGCCCTCGCGCCGATCCGGCTCGAGCCGGGCGGCGCGGCGCGCCTGGGACCGTCCGGGGACCTCGTGACCATCGAGGCGGCGCTCGACGACGGGACCTTCCGCCTCGCCGACGGCCGGGCCCTGCCGGCCGCGGATCTCTGGCCCGTCGCCTCCAGCCGCGGCCTCTTCGATCGGCTCGCGGCGGGGGAGGTCGATCCGATCGAGGACTTCTCGAACCGTCTCGACGCCCTGCACCTCGCGGCGCTCCGCGAGGCCGACGGCCTCGGCTCGTTCCTCGGCGGCCGCATCCATCTCTTCCCTCACCAGCTCTACGTCGCCGAGCGCGCGGCGCGGAGCGATCCGGTCCGCTGGCTCCTCGCCGACGAGGTCGGCCTCGGCAAGACGGTCGAGGCGTGCCTGATCCTCAACCACCTCGTGCGCACCGGGCGCGCGCGCCGCACCCTGGTGGTGGCGCCGGAGACGCTGACCGTGCAGTGGCTCGGCGAGCTGTGGCGGAAGTACCACCAGGTCTTCGTCCTTCTCGACGATCAGCGCCTCAGCGACGTCGCGCGCGACTTCGGCCCCGGGTTCAACCCCTTCGAGACGCACGAGCACGCCGTCATCGGCCTCGAGACGCTCGTCAGGCATTCGAAGCTCGCCGAGCACGCCGTCGCCGCCGGCATCGATCTCCTGGTCGTGGACGAGGCGCACCGCCTCGAGCGCCCCCCCGGCCATCCGGGAAATCCCGCGTACCGCGCCGTCGCGCCGATCGCCGCGCTCGGGAGGCACACGCTCCTGTTGACGGCGACGCCGCTCGAGGATGACGCGCACGGATTCTTCCGGCTGCTCCAGCTCCTGCGCCCGGAGGAGTTCCCCGAGGGGAGCCCGTTCGAGACGCGGCTCAGCGGCCGTGTCCCCCTTCCGCCGTGCACCTCGTCGACGCGGCGCGACGACATCGGCGGCCTCCCGCCGCGACAGGGCGCCCCCGTGGACATCGAGAAGGGCGCGTGGAGGATCCTCGCCGACCTGGAGGGTGCGATGCGCGCGATCCCGGCCGGCGATCCCGTCGCGCGGCGGAAGAAGGCGGGGCGCATCGAGCGCGCCCTCTCGTCGGGGGCGGCGATCGAGGGGCTCCTCGGTCCCGACGAGACGGAAGGCCGCTCCCTCGCGCGGAAGGCGAAGCAGGCCGATCCGCGCGTCGCGTGGATCACCCGCCAGGCCTCGGCGTGGTGGGGAGCGGGTGACAAGACGCTCATCTTCGTGGCGCAGCGCGAGGGGCTCGAGATGCTGCGCTCGGCCATCTCGACGGTCACCGGCATGCGCGTCGGCGTCTTCCACGAGAGCCTCTCCCCCGTGCAGCGCGACATCGAGGTGGCGCAGTTCCGCCTGAGAGGAGGGCCCTCGATCCTTATCTCGACCGAGTGCGGCGGCGAGGGGCGCAACTTCGAGTTCTGCCGCCGCCTCATCCTCTTCGACCTTCCGTGGAACGCCTCGCTCGTCGAGCAGCGCATCGGCCGCCTCGACCGGATCGGGCGCACGATCCCCGTGGAGATCGTCTACTTCCGTCCGCCGGCCGGCCTCGGCGCGGCGATCGCGCGCCTGTACGAGGAGATCGGCCTCTTCCGCGCGCCCATGGGGGGCCTCGAGCGTGAGCTCTCGCACGTGGGGACGGCCATCGAGCGCGCGGCGCTCGAGGAGGCCGGCGAGATCGCGCCAACGCTCTTCGCCGGGGTGGTGCAGGAGGCGAAGGAGGCCCGGACGCGCGTGCAGGAGGCGGCGTACCACGAGCTGCACCGCGATCCGTACCGCCCGGAGATGGCCGAGGCGATCTTCGCGCGCCTCCCCGATCACCTCGAGGAGCTGACCGCCGAGACGATCGTCGCGGCGTGCGAGCGCCTCGGCTTCCGCACCGACGAGAAGCGCGGCCGCGCCACCTGGTACATCGAGTTCGGGAACCACGCCCGCGTCGATCGCCTCCCCGGGGTCGCGGCGGGCTCGACCTGGCTGGGCTCCTTCAACCGCGAGGAGGCGGTGGCCGACGAGTCGATCGACTTCTTCGCCTCGGGGCAGGCGCTCGTCGAGGGGATCCTCGCCGATCTCGAGGAGAGCCCGCGGGGTCGCGTCGCTCTCTTCCACGTGGAGGGGACGGGGGAGACCGGCTTCGCCCTCCTCGCGATCTACAAGACCGGCCCGGCCTTCGAGGCGGTGGTCGTGGATCTCGACGGGAAGGATCGCCCCGAGTGGGCCGAGCTCCTCACGCGGCGTCCCCTGAAGACGCGCCGCGTGAAGCCCGAGACGTGGACCTTGCAGCCCGGCTGGACGGCGACGATCGATCGCCTCGCCGCCGCGCTCCCCCGCGCCGATCGCCCCGTCGCGGTGGCGGCGGTGCTGATGGGAAGCTGATCACCCCACCTTCACCCGCCGTCTCGCAGACGAGGCGATCCGCTCGTCGGGGGTGAGGATCCCCTGGAGGTTCAGCGGATCCCCCGCCGCGACCTGCGCCGGCTCGCCGGCCGGTCGTGTCCTGACGCGGCGGAGCAGCTCGACGGCGCCGGGCGACGCGTACTGCTCCCCCGCGAACCCCGCGACGAAGCGACCGCCTCGGGCGTCGCCGCGCAGCTCAAGGCGTCGCAACACGCGCACGATGTCGCGCCACGGAACCGGGATTTTCTCTCTGACAAGAATGCGCCGGAAGACGACGCCGTAGCGATCGAGAAGGCGCCGCGCCACGAACTCGGCCGCGCCATCGGGGGCGAGAGGCTCGACGGGAGATGACGCCGGCCGCAGCAGGCTCCACCGACCCGCCGGCACCAGCGGCAATCCTCCCGCCGGCGTGTGCCGCTCGTGCGGCGGCTTGAGGAGGCGCCTCAGGCCGCTGAACGAGTCGCAGGTGACGACGCCGTTGGCGATCAGCTCGGCGAGCCCCATCTCGAGGTGTGACGGCAAAGCTCCGGTGATCCTCTCCAACTCCTGCGTGAAGAGCGCCCCGCGCGCGCGCAGCGCCTCGAGCGGCGCGAGCGCATGCGCCGAGAGGGCGCCGACCTCCTGCCCGGAGAGGAGCGACGGTGTGTCCGCGGGGGCCGCGGCCATCGCCATCCACTGATCGATCTCGTCGCGCGGCAGCAAACAGATCGGCGCGATCCGCACCGGGGCGTTGCCCGCCCCCCAGATCCTCCCCCAGACGACCTCGCCCGAGAGGGTGACCTGGTCGAGCCACTCCTGGCGGAACCCCTTCACGCGCGCCGGCAGCACTCCCGACTCCCACGCCGCCGCCGGGATCTCGAACCCGGCGAGCTGCCGGACCACCTCGACGACGCCGCGCGGCCCCTCGACCCTGTGCTCGTCGTCGACGTGCTGCCAGGAGGCGAGGAAACGCCAGAAGACCGCCGCGCTGACCGGCTCGATCTCCTTCCGGAGCCTGTCGATGGTGTACCGATGCACGCGCGCCAGGAGGCGTCTTTCGCACCAGAGCGTCCGGCCGCCGAGGCGGCAGCGCATGACCGATCCCTCGCTCTCGAGCGCCATCGCGTGCGCGTAATCGTCGGAGCCCGCCTCGAGGAAGACCGGGCCGAGGGCCTCGAGTCTCCCGCGAAGGAGCGACTTCGGATCGCGCGGCGTCTCGGCGGCGAAGAAGCGGTCGCTCTCAGCGACGACGCGGCGCGCCCCGGTCAGCTCCTCGATCCACGCCGTCCAGCCGCTCGCGGCCGCCTCGGGGTGCGTGACGTATCCCATCCAGAGGAGCGCCTCGTGCAGCTCCTCGGCGCTCTCGGGCTGCGGCCACGCCTCCTCGCGGACGCGATCGACGGCGTCCTCGTCGAGGGCCCCCAGGGTGTCGGCGAGCTTCGGGTCGAGGCCGCGGCGCGTGAGGACCGCCTGCGTGCGCCTCTCCTCGAGGGGAGCGTCGTCGAGGAAGGCGTAGGGCATGGCGTTGAGGATCCCGAGGGCGAAAGGCGACGGCTCCGGCGTGTCGATCGCCGCGCGCTCGATCGTTCCGTCGCGGAGGCCGGTGAGGACGTCGACGAGGCCGTCGATGTCCATCGCCTCGTGAAGCGCGTCCTCGATCGTCTGCCTCACGATCGGCTGCTCCCACGGGATCGGGATGTCGCCCGGAGGAAGCGTTTCGCCGCACGCGAGGACCTGCGGGAAGGCCTGCATCAGGAGATCGTCGGCGCGCATCCGCATCAGCGGCGACGGCACGCGCTTCCCCCCACCCTGCGTGCGCGGGAGGACGAGGGCGCGGCTCACGTTCCACCGCCACCGCGTCATGAAGAGGGGCGCGGCGAGAAGGGCCTGCACGAGGACGTCCCTCACGGTCGAAGGGTGGAGGAAGTCGAAGATCTCCTCGAGCGGGAACGAGTGCTGCGGCCCGAGCGAGATGAGGATCGCCTCCTCGTTCGCCGCCGCCTGCAGCTCGAAGCCGAAGCCGCGGCAGATGCGCTTCCTGAGGGCGAGCCCCCACGCGCGGTTGATGCGCCCGCCGAAAGGCGCGTGGAGGATGAGCTGCATCCCCCCCGCCTCGTCGAAGAAGCGCTCGGCGACGACGCGCCGCGTCGTGGGCGCTCCGCCGAGCGCGACGGCGGCCGGGCCGAGGTACTCCGCGAGCTGGCGCGAGGCGCCAGGAGACATCCCCGTCTCGCGCTCGAGCCACGCCGCGTCGGCGCCGTTCTCGCGCACGCGCGAGAGGTGTTCCGACAGCTCGCGCGTCCGCGCCGGCGCCTCGCCGAGCCAGAAGGGAAGGGTCGGCGGCGCCCCCTTCGCGTCGGCCACGCGCACGATTCCTGGCTCGACCTTGAGTATCTGCCACGAGGCATTGCCGAGCTGGAAGATGTCTCCGGCGTTCGCCTCGACGGCGAAGTCCTCGTGCACCGATCCGACGGGGAGCCCCTCGGGCTCGAGGAGCACACGGTAGTCGGCGGTGTCGGGGATCGCCCCGCCCGACGTGATCGCGACGAGGCGCGCGCGCTTCGTCGCGCGAAGGCGCCCGTTCACGCCGTCGCGGTGGAGAAGTGAGAGTCGCCCGCCGGTGTGGAGGGCCACCGCCGCGTCGAAGTCGGCGCGCGACAGATCGCGATATGGCCAGGCGCGCGTGAAGGCCGCGAAGAGAGCGTCCTCATCCCAGCTCTCGGCCACGCACGCGGCGACGATCTGCTGCGCGAGGATGTCGAGGGGAGCGCCGGGCTGGGGGGTGCGATCGAGATCTCCCTCGCGCACGGCGAGCATCAGCGCCGCCGCGCACGCCAGCTCGTCCTGGGTGAGCGGGAAGACGCGCCCTTTCGGCGTCCGCGAGAGGGCGTGGCCCGCGCGGCCGACGCGCTGGAGGAGGACGGCGATCGACGGCGTGACGCCGGCCTGGATGACGAGGTCCGCGTCGCCGATGTCGATCCCCAGCTCGAGGGAGGCCGTCGCGACGAGGGCCCTCAGCGATCCCGATTTCAGCCGCTGCTCGGCGTCGAGCCGGCGCTCGCGCGCGAGGCTTCCGTGGTGGCTCGTGACCGCGTCCTTGCCGAGAAGATCGGTGAGGCGGGCGGCGATTCGCTCCGCGAGCTTGCGGGTGTTCACGAAGACGAGCGTCGTCCGGTGCTCCTGGATGAGAGCCGCCATCCGGCTGTAGACCTCACCCCACGTCTCGTGCGAGCAGACCGTCGCGAGAGGGGAGTCGGGGATCTCGACGGCGAGATCGAGATCCCGCCGGTGCCCCGTGTCGACGAGGGCGACCTCCCGGTCACGTCCGACGAGAAGCCGACCCACCTGCTCGAGGGGCTTCTGCGTCGCCGAGAGGCCGATCCTCTGGAGCCCCGGCCCCGTGAGCGCCTCGAGGCGCTCGAGGGAGAGCGCGAGGTGCGCGCCGCGCTTGCTGCCTGCGACGGCATGGATCTCGTCCACGATGACGGTGCGCACGTGCTCGAGCATCTTCCGGCCGCCGGCGCTGGTCAGCATGATGTAGAGCGACTCGGGGGTGGTGACGAGGATGTGAGGCGGCCGCTTCATCATCGCCGCGCGCACCGACGACGCCGTGTCGCCGGTGCGGACCAGGACGCGGATCTCGGGGAGGAAGAGGTCGAGGGCGCGGATCTCGGCGAGCGGGGCGTCGAGGTTCTTCTGGACGTCGTTGCCGAGCGCCTTCAGCGGCGAGATGTAGAGGACGCGCGTTTCGTCGGCGAGGTCGCTTCCCCGGCGCAACAGATCGTCGATCGCCCACAGAAAGGCCGCGAGCGTTTTTCCGGATCCGGTCGGCGCGGCGATGAGGGTGTGCCGCCCCTCGCGGATGAGGGGCCAGCCTTCGCGCTGCGGGGCGCTGGGCTCGCCGAGGTGGGAGCGGAACCACTCGCGGACGGCGGGATGGAACGGGGTCAGCGGCATGCGCGGCGCCTCGCTTCGTCTGGGATCGAGGCGGGGAGTATACGATCATTCACTCTACTTTCGGTAGGGGAATCGGCGCCCGGGTGTTGCGCGGAGACGGAGCGGGCGGTATCATGTACATGTCAATGTACATGAGAGGAGGTGGCTTCTGGGAAGGCGACATTCCATCGCGGAAGCACGAACTCACTTGCCCAGCCTGGTGAGGGAAGCGGAGTCGGGTGAGGCAGTGGAACTGACGAGACGCGGCGAGCCGGTGGCTGTGCTCATAGGCCGGCGGCAGTACGCGCGGATGATTGCGAAGCGCCGCCGGTTCAGCGACGCCTTGGCGGCATTCGTGCAAGACTTCGACCTCGTCGCCCTCGAAATCAATCCTGAGGAAGTGTTCTCGGGAGCGCGGGATCAGACGGGTGGGCGCGAGATCAGGCTGTGAACCTCAAGTACCTGATCGACACGAACGTCGTCTCCGAGCCGTTGCGTCCTGAACCGGCGCCGCGCCTCCTGCGTCAACTCCGCAGGCACGAAGGGGAGATCGCAATCCCGTCCATCGTGTGGCATGAGCTGAAGTTTGGTTGCGTGCGCCTTCCGAAGTCACGAAGGCGCACGGCGATCGAGCGCTACCTCGAGGACGTTGTCCTGGCGAGCTTCCCGATCCTGGACTACGACCGTATCGCCGCGGAGTGGCACGCGATCGAGCGCGCAAGGTTGATTGCCATGGGAAGGACTCCCCCCTTCATCGACGGGCAGATCGCGGCGGTTGCTCGGGTGAATGATCTCACCCTTGTGACCGCAAACAGGGCCGACTTCCGCGGGTTCAGGGGGCTGCGCGTGGTCGACTGGATCTGAAGAGGCCGGACGCAACGAAATCCCTCCTCCAGGCATCCAAGAGGATGCGCATGTGGCCAAGTGCGCCCCGGGAGACCCACCGCCATGACCCGATTCCTCCAGGACCTTCGCTACGGCGCGCGTTTGCTCGTCAAGGACGGCGCCTTCACCTTCGCCTGCGTCGCGACGCTCGCCCTCGGCATCGGGGCGAACACCGCGATCTTCAGCGTCATCAACGGCATCCTCCTCCACCCGCTCCCCTACGGGCACCCCGACCGCCTGATGTTCCTGACCCAGTGGTCCGAGCAAGTCCCCGAGATGAGCTTCTCGGTAGAAAACTTCAAGGACCTCCGGGATCAGAACAGGAGCTTCGAGAGCCTCGTCGCCTCGAACAACACCGACTTCGTCATGACCGGCCAGGGGGACGCCGAGAGGCTCGCCGGCCGCCGGGTCACGTCGGGGCTCTTCCGGACGCTCGAGGTCCAGCCGATCGCCGGACGGGCCTTCACTCCCGACGAGGACAAGGTCGGCGCCGAGAAGGTCGCCCTCCTGAGCGAAGGGTTCTGGGAGCGGCGGTTCGGAAGGCGGGCCGACATCGTCGGCGCGAAGCTCACGCTGAACAATAATCCCTACACGGTCGTCGGCGTCCTCCCGGCATCGTTCCACGGGTCGTGGCGGAGGGCGGAGATCTTCACCCCTCTCCTTCAGGAAGAAGATCGCCTCGGCGGCCCCGAGAGACGCGGGAGCCATCCCGGCATCTATGTCATCGCGCGGCTGAAGCCCGGCGTCTCGTTCGAGCAGGCGCGCGGCGAGGTGGTGTCGATCGCGAAGGGGCTCGCGGACAAGTACCCCGACTCGAACGCGAAGAACAGCATGACGGCCGAAGGGCTCCAGGAGGCGATCGTGGGCGATCTGCGCCCCTCGCTCCTCGTCCTCCTCGGCGCGGTCGGCTTCGTGCTGCTGATCGCGTGCGGCAACGTCGCGAACCTCGTCCTCGGACGCGCCGCCTCGCGCCAGCGCGAGATGGCGGTCCGGGCGGCGATGGGCGCGACCCGCGGCCGCGTCTTCCGCCAGCTCCTGACCGAGAGCCTCGTTCTCGGCGCGATCGGTGGCGCTCTCGGCCTCGTCCTCGCGTACTGGGGAGTGTCGGCGCTCCGCGCGTGGATCCCGTCGAGCATCCCGCGCGTGGAGGAGGTGAGGGTCGACGGAATGGTCCTCTTCTTCACGGTGGCGGTCTCGCTCGTGACCGGCGTCGTCTTCGGCGTGGCGCCGGCGTGGAAGATCTCGGGGACCGAGCCCAACGCGGTGTTGAAGGCCGGGGCGCAGAAGGGGGGGACGGGGCGCGGCCACCAGCACCTGAGGAGCGCGCTCGTCGTGGCCGAGATCTCCCTCGCGCTCGTCCTTCTCGTGGGGGCCGGGCTCATGCTCCGGAGCTTTTTCCAGGTGCTGAACGCGGACGTGGGGATTCGACCGAAGGGGGTCGGGTTCACGCAGGTGTCGCTTCCCCTCGCGGGGTACCAGGAGCCGGAGAAGATCGCCGGATTCATCACGACGGCCCTCAGGAACATCGAGGCGGTCCCCGGCATTCGCACGGTCGCCTCGACCCTGCCGCTCCTCGGCGGGTGGCAGACGTCCTTCGGGATCCAGGGGCGCCCGGACGCGCCGCCGGGGCAGGCCCCCTCGACCGACATCTCGCGCGTCAGCCCGGCGTACTTCCGGACGATGGGGGTCGATTTGATCCGGGGGAGGGTCTTCACCGATCAGGACGGCCCGAAGGCGCCGCGGGTGTGCGTCGTCGACGAGACCTTCGCGAAGACGTACTGGCCGAACGAGGATCCGATCGGCCGGAAGGTCCGGATCAACGGGCGGTCCACCGACCCGGACGCGGTCCTCCTCGAGATCGTCGGCGTCGTGCGCCACGTGAAGAACTACGGAGTCGATCAGCCGTCGCGGGTCGAGACGTACCTTCCCTACATGCAGGATCCGATCTCGTCGTTCACGATCGTCTTCCAGTCGGATCGGGACGAGGCCGATACGATCGCCGCCGTGCGGAAGGCGGTGAAGGATGTCGACGCGGCCGTGCCGATCTTCTCGACGGGGACGCTCGACACGGTGATCGACGACTCGCGGGCGCCAAGGCGCCTCTCGGCTCTTCTCCTGACCGTCTTCGCCGGGCTCGCGCTCCTCCTCGCCGCCGTCGGGATCTACGGCGTCATCTCCTACAACGTGGCGCAGCGCACGCAGGAGATCGGCATCCGCATGGCGCTCGGCGCCGAGCGGGGGCGGATCCTGAGGATGGTGCTGGGGCAGGGGACGGGGATGGCGATCCTGGGAGTGGCGATCGGGCTGACCGTCGCGCTCATGCTCACGCGCCTCATCGCGGCGCTCCTCTTCCAGGTGAGCCCGACCGATCCCCCCACCTTCTCGGTGGTGCCGGCGATCCTCTTCGCGGTGGCGGTGGCGGCGGCGTACCTTCCAGCGCGGCGCGCGACGCGCGTCGAGCCGATGGTGGCGCTCAGGGAGTAGTGAGGGGCGCCAGCGTCACCACGCTGAACCCGACGGCCGGCGCCGCCCCCTCGTTGTGGTACGAGTGCGGCTGATCCCCCTGGAACGCGGCGACGTCGCCGGGCGAGAGGTCGAACCGCTGCGCCGCGGCCCACAGCGTGAGCTTCCCCTTCTCGCAGGCCAGGTACTCGCGCGTCCCGGGTCGATGCGGGATGCCGGTCATCCGCGCGCCGGGGGCGAGCTCGATCCGATCGAACTCCATCCCCGGGATCGGATCCGGGAGGATCTTCTGGACGCGGGCGAGCCCCCCCTTCCCGCGCGCGTCGAGGGGAAGCGATCCCTTCGGGAAGATGCGGCACTGCGCGTGCGGCGCCGACAGCAGCTCCTCGATCGTCAGATGGAGCGACGTCGAAAGCAGCGCGAGGACCGCGAGGGTGGGATTCCCCGAGCCTGATTCGGCCTGGGCGATGGTCGAGCGGGGGAGACCCGACAGCTTCGCGAGGGCCGCCTGGGTCAGGTTGCGGCGCTGGCGGACGTAGCGCAGATTCTGGGCGAGCGCGGCGGCGGGAGTGGGAGGGGGGGCCATGCCGGCAGGATAGCCTTCTGCCGGTATACCGGCAAGTTCGTTGGAATACCGACCGACCCCGCGTAGATTCCCGCCCGAAAGGAGACACCTCCATGGCCGACCAAAGCATCCACCTCGAGCACGTCTTCATCACGGTCCGCGACGCGGGCGCGAGCCTCGACTTCTACCGGAAGCTCTTTCCCGACTGGGTCGTGAGGTGGGAGGGGCCCTCGGCCGACGGCGGCCGCTGGATCCACTTCGGTCCCGCGGGAGACGGCCGGCCCGGGTACCTGTCGCTCCACGAGAGCCGGGGGGCCGTCCGGCCGGACGAAGGGTACGCGTCGCACCGGATCCAGCACGTGGGCTTCTCGCACCCGGACGTCGATGGCCTGAGGGATCGCCTCGCGGAGGAGGGGATTCCCGTCGACGACAGCACCGACGACGGGAAGTACCGCAGGCACTACTTCCTGGATCCGAACGGCATCGAGGTGGAGTTCGTGCAGGAGATGTAGGAGACGTCGTACGGTCGAAGAACTTACCCTGCGCGGCGCGAACCGCGCTTTTCGACCGCCGCGATGGCGGCTCGCAAGAGCGCGTTGACCCGGCGCGGATCGCGGAAGACTTTAGCGACGTCCGAGTCGAGAACAACGACCACAGCGTCCTTGCGGAGGCGGCGCGCGAATCGATTTGGCCTTGAGTCGGCGTAGTCGAACCGGTATTCCGCCACCGACTCGGCCACTCGGGTGCTTGCGCGCTTACGTGCTCTGGTGTTTTTCGAAGTCTTTTCGCTCACGTCGCGTCACCCTCCGAGCGCTGATGAGTCGCACACCCGTTCGTCGCTCGGTGAAACAAACCAACAGGAGTCGTCCTCGCATCGAGTGTCCCACGATAATCTCCCGAGACTCTCCCGGGGAGTGGTGCTGCTCCTGGTGGATACGGGCCAGTGGGTCGGCGAATACCGTGAGAGCTTCCTCAAACGCCACTCCTTGCTTGCGCCGGTTCGACTCTGCCTTCTCTGTGTCCCAGGCGAACCGCATCTCCATCGAGCGAGAGGATAACACCGGAATACAGAAGTGAGGGGATGCCGGCTGCGCCGGCGCTCTCTGTGGTCGTCTACCGCTTCGCGTCCTTCGCCCTCAGGATCGCCTGGACGAGATCCTCGGGGACCTCGCGCGGGAGCGGGGCGGAAGGGTCGTCGAAGACCGCCTTCTCGAGGCGGATGGTGGCGAGGTACGACTTCATGTAGTTCACGCACGGCGGGCAGACGGCGAGGTGCGCCTCGAAGACGGCGCGCCGCTCCTCCTCGAGCGTCCCGAAGAGATAGTCGTCGAGGAACTCGACGAACTCGCGGCAGTTGAGCACCATTGATTTCACCGAGTCCAGGAGAGCCAGCCCGAAAGAACCTTCTTCACGAACGGCGTCAGCCTCGTCCGATTATACGCATCGCCCACCTGTTTGATCGCCTCGGCCTGCGTCGGGTACGAGTGGATGACGCCGGCGATCGTGCCGAGGCCGAGCTTGCCGACCATCGCCAGCGTGAGCTCGTTGATCATCTCCCCGGCGTGGCGCGCGACGATCGTCGCGCCGAGGATCTGGCCGGTTCCTTTCTTCACGTGGACCTTCACGAACCCCTCTTCCTCTCCATCGGCGATGGCGCGATCCACCTCCGCGAAGGGGCGTGTGAAGGTCTCGAGCTCGATCCCCGCTTTCTGCGCGTCCCCTTCGTACATGCCCACGTGCGCGATCTCGGGGTCGGTGTAGGTGCACCACGGCATCGTGAGGGCGCTGATCTTCTTGCGCCCCAT
>JACPZX010000002.1 GCA_016195325.1 Acidobacteriota bacterium | reverse complement strand
GGCGACCACCGCATGCCCGACGACGTAAGCGAGGATGGCGAACGTCGCCGAGGCGATGAGGACCGATCCGATCGCCAGGCCGTCCAGCCCGTCGGTGAGGTTCACCGCGTTCGACGACCCGACCAGCACCAGCAGCACGAGCCCCGCGTAGAGCCAGCCGAGATCGGGATGGAACGACTTGAAGAAGGGGAACGAGAGGCGCGTGTCGAGGATCTCTCGATGCGCCAGGAGGACCGTCACGATGCCGACCGCCAGGGCCACGACGATCTGCGCGGCGAACTTCTGCTTCGCGGTGAGGCCGAGCGAGCGCTTGCGAATGACCTTCAGGTAGTCGTCGGCGAACCCGATGAGGCCGAACGCGAGCATCGAGAAGACCGCGATCCAGACGAAGATGTTCGCGAGATCCGCCCAGAGGAGCGTCGGGAGGATGACCGACGTGATGATGAGGATCCCCCCCATCGTCGGTGTCCCCTTCTTCGACTGGTGCGCCGCCGGCCCCTCCTCGCGGATCTCCTGGCCCCACTGGAGCTCCCTCAGCTTGCGGATCATGAAGCTCCCGAGGCCGAACGAGAGCACCATCGCGGTCAGCGCGGCGAGGGCGGAGCGGAAGGTGATGTACCGGAAGACGTTGAACGCGGAGATCGAGGCGTGGAGCGGGTAGAGAAGATGGTAGAGCATCAGCTTCCCTCCCCGAGGGCGCCGGCGGCGGCGCCGAGCGCGCCCACGATCGCCGCCACGACCCGGTCGAGGCCAATCCCGCGGGACCCCTTCACGAGGACGACGTCCCCCGCTCGAAGCTCGGGGACGATCGCGGCGGCCGCCTCCTCCGCCGTCGCCGCGGCGGTGATCGGCGAGAACCCCGCCTCGCGGGCCGCCGCCGCCGCGTGGCGCATCAGCGCGCCCACGACCACGGCGCGGTCGACGCCGGCCGGTCCGAGCGCGGTCCCGATCTCCCGGTGGCGGGCCTCCGCCTCGGCCCCCAGCTCGAGCATGTCCCCGAGGACGACGATGCGCCGCCCCGATCCCGCGGGGGTGGTCTGGGTGAGCACCGCGAGGGCCGCCCGCATCGCGCCGGGGTTCGCGTTGTAGGAATCGTCCAGCACGCGCACGCCGCCCCGAAGGGTGAGCGCCCGCCCGCGCATCGCCTGGGGCTCGAGCGTGCCGATCCTCTCGATCATACGATCGAGCTCCGCGCCGAGCATGAACCCGGCGGCGATCGCCGCGGTCGCGTTCATCGCCTGGTGCGCGCCGACGTACCTCAGCTTCACGCGCCGCCGGCGCCCGCCGTGCTGCAGCTCGAAGGTCGATCCGTCGAGCCCGTCACCGCGGTAGCCTGTCGCCGTGAAGTCGGCGCTGGTGTCCATGCCGAACGTCACCGCGTAGCCGCGGAACGATTCCGCGATCCGCCGGCTCCGCGGGTCGTCGCCGTTGAAGACTCCGGTCGTGTTGGGGCGCATGCCCGCGAAGAGCTCCCCCTTCGCCCTCGCGTAGTCGTCGATGTCCGAGAAGAACTCGAGATGCGCCCCCGAGACGTTCGTGAGGACGCCCACGTCGGGGTCGGCGATCTCGGCGAGTCGGGAGAGCTCGCCGTGCGTGCTCATCCCCATCTCGAGGACGGCGACCTGGTGCTCCGTCGAGAGCTTCAGAAGGGACAGCGGCACGCCGAAGAGGTTGTTGAGGTTTCCCGTCGACGCCGTCACGTTGAACGATCCTTCCAGGACGTGCCTCGTCATTTCCTTCGTCGTCGTCTTGCCCGACGAACCCGTGATGCCGATCACCTTCGCGGGACACCGGCGCCGCCGCGCCGCCGCGAGATCCTGGAGCGCCCGCGTCGTGTCCTTCACCACGATCGCGGCGGCCCCCGCGGGCGCCGCCGACCGTTCGGAGACGACGACCGCCGCCGCCCCCTTCCTCACCGCCTCGGCCGCGTAGAGGTGGCCGTCCTGCCTCGCGCCGGCGATCGCGAAGAAGAGATCCCCTTCCCGAGTCGTGCGCGTATCGATCGAGTACCCGGACGGACGCCGGCCCGGGTCGCCGCCGCTGAAGACGCCGCCCGTCAGGACGGCGATCTCACCGAGGCTCTCCACCGGCATCTCCGCCTTCCGCTCCGCGGCGCGCGCGCAACAGCCGCCGCGCCACCTCCACGTCGTCGAAGGGGATCACGCGATCCCCGAGAATCTGCTCGCCCTCGTGCCCCTTGCCCGCGATGAGCACCGTGTCGCCCGGGCGCGCGCCCGCGAGGGCCCGCCCGATGGCGGCCTCGCGATCGGGCTCGACGACCGCCTTCGCCGATCCGCCGGGGACGCCGCGCACGCCGTCGAGGACCATCCCGATGATCGAGAGGGGCTCCTCCGATCGCGGGTTGTCGGACGTGATCCACACGGCGTCGGCGAGCCGCGCGGCGTGGGCGCCCATGAGGGGCCTCTTCGTGCGATCCCGGTCGCCGCCGCACCCGAAGACGACGATGAGCCTTCCTTCGGTCAGCGGCCTCAGCACCTCGAGGACGTTGCGCAGCGCGTCGTCGGTGTGGGCGAAGTCGACGACGACGGCGAACGGCTGCCCCGCGTCGACCCGCTCGAGCCTTCCCGGCACGCAGGCCCTCCGCGACAGCCCCTCCTCGATCGCGCCCCAGGGCAGATCGAGCGCGCGCGCCGTCGCGGCCGCGGCGAGGATGTTGTAGGCGTTCGGAAGACCGGCGAGCGGTGAGCGCAGCTCCCGGGCCCGCCCCTCCGCGTCGATCGTCAGCGTCAGCCCGTCGATCCCTCCCTGCCGGCCGGCCAACCGGAAGTCCGCGGCCGCGGCCGTGCCGTAGGTGACACGGCGCCGTCCGGGATCCGCGAGGCGGAGCGCGTACGCGTCGTCGGCGTTCAGGATGGACGGAGATCCGGGGGGCAGACCGTCGAAGAGACGCTTCTTCGCGGCGAAGTACGTCTCCATGTCGCCGTGGTAGTCGAGGTGATCGCGCGTGAGGTTGGTGAAGACGGCGGCGGCGAAGCGCAATCCATACGCGCGCCCGAGGTCCAGCCCCTGGCTCGAGACCTCCATCACGCAGGCCCTCGCCCCGTCGTCGAGCATGCGCCGGAGATAGCGGTGGATCTCCGGGGCCTCGGGGGTCGTCCGCTCGCCGTGGAGCGTCTCGCGCCCGAGCCGGTACTCGATGGTCCCGAGCATGCCGCAGCGGACGCCGGCGGCCTCCCAGATCTCCGCGAGGAGGTACGCCGTCGTCGTCTTGCCGTTCGTGCCGGTGACTCCCACGACGGGCATCTCCAGGTCCGGGCGCCCCGCCGCGTTGCGCCCGAGAACCGCGAGGGCGACGCGCTCGTCGGCCACCTCGATCACGGGAACACCCGCGCCGGCGAGGGCCTCTTCGGCCTCGCCGGATCTTCCCGGACCGACGACGATCGCCGCCGCGCCCGCCGCCGCGGCCGCGCGCGCGTGCGCAAGGCCGTCCGCTTTCAGGCCGCGCACCGCGACGAAGACGTCGCCGGGGCGCGTCCGGCGGGAGTCGTGGGTCACCCCCGTGAGCTGCGACCCCGCCGGGAGGGTGGACCTCAGGAGCGCGACGTCGCTCAGCATCTCGTCATCTCTCATGGGTCTCACGGGCGGCGCGTGCGCCCGGTTTCCCCCCCGCGACTCCTCCGGGCTTCGACGCTCCGGCACGCGGGGCGGCCGCGGCGCGGTGCCGGTGAGCCGGCGACTTCGCCGGCGCCGGGGTCGCCCCCGCCGCACGGGAGGACGCGGGAAGGCTGGAAGCCCGTGGAGCCGGGGCCGCGACGATCGGGGCGCGCGGTTCCGCCTCGCGAGCCGCAGGGGCCGGCACCCGCTCGATCTGGCGGCCGAGCGTCAGCGCGATCGTCGATCCGGCCGCTGCGGGCTGGCCCGCCTCCGGGGACTGGCTCACGACGAAGCCGGCTCCTCTCACGGAGGCCACGAATCCCGCCCGGGCGAGGCTCACGACGGCGTCCCTGAGTGGAGCGCCGTCGAGATCGGGAACGGTCACGACTCCCTCCCGCGGGGCGTTCTGAAGCGCGCCATCATCATCGATCGCCAGCGGGTGCGGCGCCACGAATTCGATCGCCGGCTGCGCCGGCGCAGCTCCGCCGCCGCGGGATCGGTCCGCGCTCGAGGTGGTGAACGACGCCGGGACGACCGACGCCTCCCGCGGACGATCCGCTGCGGGAGGCTCGATCCCCGCCCCGATCGACGCGAGATCCGGCGGCCTCGAGTCGCCGCCGTCCGGCGCGACGCCCAGGTAATCGAGCGACGGCTCGGCGACCCTGCGGAAGACGGGGGCCGCGACGTCCCCGCCGTGGTAGATCGGGCCGCGCGGCTCGTCGAGGACGATCAGGATCGTGAGCACGGGCCGGCGCGAGGGGACGAACCCGGCGAACGACGCGACGTACCGATCCGACGAGTAGACCTTGTCGATGATCTTCTGGGCGGTCCCGGTCTTGCCCGCGACGCGGTAGCCAGGGATGGCGGCCTTCTTTCCCGTCCCGCCCGTCACGACACCTTCGAGCAGATCGATGAGCGTGTCGGCGGTCGCCTCGCGCAGGACGCGATGCGGCGCGGTCAGCGACGGAAGGCGCACGCCCCTCCCCTCGTCCTCGATGATGCGCGTGACCACGCGGGGAGCGACGGCCATGCCGCGGTTCGCCACCGTCGAGAAAGCGGAGGCCAGTTGGAGGGGGGTGACGCCGATCTCCTGTCCGAAGGACATGTACGCCTCGGTCGTCGCCGCCCACGACTTCACCGGCTGCAGCATCCCCCGGCTCTCGCTCGGCAGGTCGATTCCGGTCCGCGATCCGAACCCGAGTTGCGTCACGTGGTCGTAGAAGCTCCGGGGATCGAGTCGCATCGCGACCTTCATCACGCCGACGTCGCTCGACTCCGCCATCACCTCGGCGAAGGAGAGGATTCCGAACGCCCTGTGATCGTGGATCGGAATCCCCGCGACCCTCAGGATGCCGTTCTGGCAGTCGATGATCTCCGACGGCCTCACGACGCCCTCCTCGATCGCGGCGGCGGCGGTCACGATCTTGAACGTCGACCCGGGCTCGTAGACGTCTGTGACCGCGCGGTTGCGCCGCGCGTTCGGATCCGCGGCGCCGTAGTGGTTGGGGTTGAACGTGGGAAGGCTCGTCATCGCGAGCACCTCCCCGGTCGGCGTGTGCAGCACGACGATCGTCCCCGCGATCGCCCCGGTCTCCTCGAGCGCCGCCGCGAGCTCCCGCTCCGCGGTGTGCTGGATCACCTCGTCGAGCGACGTGACGATGTCGTTTCCCGGGACCGGCTCCTGCCGCGCCTGCATCAGCACGTGGCTGCCGCGCGCGTCCCGGAGCGCCACGAAGGCCCCGGGCGTGCCGCGGATCTCGCTGTCGTAGCGCCGCTCGAGCCCCTCGCGGGCGCGGGGATCGTCGAGGCCCACGAAGCCCAGCACGTGCGACGCCAGGCTGCCGCGGGGGTAGAAGCGCTTCGACTCGGCGATGAGGTGGAGCCCCTGGAGGTTGAGCGATCGGACGCGATCCGCGATGTCGGGGGCCACCCGTCGCCGCACGAGAGGAAACCCCTCTCCCGCGAGCTTGCTCCGGATCACATCCCGGGGCACGTCGAGGATCGGCGCGAGCGCGGTGGAGGCGGAATCCACGTCCTTCAGCTCGGCGGTCGCGGCGTAGATCGAGTAGACGTCGGTCGAGACGGCGAGCTCGCGGCCGACGCGATCGAGAATCGTCCCCCGCCGGGGATCCGCCGTGACGATCTGTTCCTGCTGCCGCCGGGCCAGCTCGCTCATCTGGCGCGTCCTCACCACCTGGAGGTCGTAGAGCGTGGCGGCCACGAACCCAGCCCAGACGATTCCCGAGATCGCGACGATCCAGAGGCGAGGCCTGGAGATGCCTGTCCTGCGAGGCGTCTTCGATCCCCGCCCGGGTTTCCGGAGTCTCACCGGACCACCTCGTCCGCCGTTCCGCGGGCGCGCACGGGGCCGGACATCGCGACCGACTTCGGCGCCTCTTCCGTCAGATCGATCCGGGCGCCCGACGACGGCACGAGATGAAGCGTGTCCGCGGCCTCCCGCTCCACGCGCGTCAGCGATTCGAGATTCGACTTCTCGATCCGCAGCCGCTCCCTGAGCTGAACCTGCGCCGCGCGATCCTTCTTCAACCGCTCCATGTCGTACCCCACGCGGATGTACTCCATGTGATTCCACACGTAGGCGAGGAGCGGCAGCAGCAGCGTTCCCACGAGCGCGACCAGCAGCAGGAGCTCCTTGAGGCGGCCGCGGTCTAGCTCCCGGACGAGATGACGGTTCCTGATGGGCGGGACGGTCTGGATCATCGTGGCGCGCCGGCCCCCGTTCGCTCGGCCGCCCTCATCCGGGCGCTCCGGCAGCGGGGGTTGGCCCGCACCTCGTCCTCGGAGGGACGCAGTGGCTTGCGGTTGAGAAGAGTGAAGAGGTTCGGCTGGCCGCAGCGGCACGGATGGACGCTCCTTCCGCAGGCGCACCGGAACGCGAGCCAGCGCAGGCGCTGCTTGATCGCCCGATCCTCGAGCGAATGGAAGCTGATGACGGCGAGGCGTCCCCCCTCGCGGAGGGCCGTCGCGGTCGCGTCGACGAAGGCGTCGAGCCCCGCCAGCTCGTCGTTGACGGCGATGCGGAGCGCCTGGAAGACGCGGGTCGCCGGGTGGATGCGCTGCCATCTTCCGCCGCCCCCCGCGGCGCGCGCGACGATCGCCGCCAGGTGCGCCGTCGTCTCGATCGGCCCCGAGTCCCTCTCGCGGACGATGGCCCTCGCGATCCGGCGCGACTTCCGCTCGTCGCCGTACTCGAAGATGATGCGCGCGAGCTCCTCCTCGCCGGTCGCGGCGATGAGGCGCGCCGCGGTAAGCGTTTGGGAGCGATCCATGCGCATGTCGAGGGGGCCGTCGAGCTGGAAGGAGAAGCCGCGCTCGGGGACACCGATCTGGAGCGACGAGATGCCGAGGTCCGCGAGGATGCCGAGGACGCCTGGCGAGCCGCGCTCGGCGAGGATTTCGGGGAGCCGGCGGTGATCGGAGTGGACGAGCTCGACGCGATCGCCGAACGGGCGGAGCCTCTCGGCGCACGCCTCGAGCGCCGAGGCGTCGCGGTCGATCCCGATCAGTCTGTTCTTGGGGAATGCCGCCAGGATGGCCTCGGCGTGTCCGCCGAGGCCCACCGTGGTGTCCACGAAGAGTCCTTCACGCTCGGGGAGAATCGCCGTGAGCATCTCCCCGAGCATGACGGGAACGTGGATCGGATCTCTCTTCTGCGGGCCGTTGCCGGCCCGGGCGCCGGAACCATGGGGGTCCCGGGCCTCCGTCGGAATCGATCGTGGGCGGGGACCATCCCCCTTTCGGAGGCGCCGATCCCGTTTCGGGGATCGTTGGTCCGCTGCGGAGCTAGGGCGCCATTTCGGGCCCGCGTGGGGAGGGAGGAGGTTGGTGGGATGTAGTAGGGGTGGGTTGGACCCGGCGTCTTGCCGGAGGAGGGAATCCCGACGGAGGCTCTGGGCGAGAGAACCTGCTTGGGACACTCTGGGCTCCGGAGGCATGGGTGCCTCCTGTTAGAAACCGCGATCCGAGAGGACCTTGAGGTCCTCTTCGGTGAAAGTTCTCGAGGCGACGCGTTCGTCAAGCTTTTTCCGATTCCAGACGTCGAGGTAGTTCAGCTGACCGAGGATGGAGACCTCCTCGACGATCTTCGATTTTTCCCGGAGTGGGGCTTGCACCAGGAGGCGACCCTGCTTGTCCATGCTGGCGGTGGCGCCGTAGTACGTGACCGCTTCCCTGAACCGACTCACGACCGGATCGAACGAAGGGACGCTGAGAAGCTTTGTTTCGATTTCGAGCCAGACCGGAAAGGGGTAGAGGCGGACGAAGCTGCCGTCGAGACTCGTGACGTAGAATTCCCGTCCGAATTTTCCCTCGATGATCTGGCGGTAGTGGGAAGGGATTTTCAGTCGTCCCTTTTCGTCCACCCGCGCCAGCGCGCTCCCTCTGAGCACTTGTCCACCGGCCCCGCAGATACAGGATTGAGGTCACCCCTATGAACCACTATGGTCCACTTCACTCCACGAGGCCGCATATTACGGGGAGGTCCGAATGCTGTCAAGCGGAAAGTTGAGGGAATTCAAAAAGATACGAACCATGGCGACACAGTTTCTGGCGTCCTAACTACTTTCGCCCCTAGGAATGGATAGGGGCCTCCGGTGGACCGGCGTGACCTCCGGTGAATTTGGGCTATGTGGCGTCGCGGGGGGTGACCTGATAGGTTCGCCGCGCCATGACACCGCGACAGCTCCTCGAGGCCTACAGGATTATCGCGGTGGTGGGTCTCTCGCCGAACCCGCGCCGTCCCTCGAACGAGGTGTCGAGGTTTCTCATCTCGCGCGGGTACACGGTCATCCCGGTCAATCCCGGCCATCGGGAGATCCTCGGCCTGCCGTCCCACCGGGATCTCCTGTCGATCGGCCGTCCCGTCGAGATCGTCGACATCTTCCGTCGCAGCGAGGAGGTTCCGCCGATCGTGGATCAGGCCATCGAGATCGGCGCGCGGGTGGTGTGGATGCAGCTGGGAGTGGTCCACGAGGAGGCGGCGGAAAAGGCGCGCGCCGCGGGCCTCGAGGTGGTGATGGATCGATGCCCGATGATCGAGATGATCCGGGGCTAGGCGGCCGTCAACCGGCGGCGTGGAAGGAGTCGCCCTCGCCGACGATTTTCCTCGGCTCGATGTGGACGCGGCGCGCCGGATCGGCGGTGACCTCGCCGATCACCAGCGATTCGACGCCGTGCGCCCGGCACACGGCGGCGGCCCGCGAGAGAACGGCGCCGTCGTTCGGCAGGATGACGCAGAAGCCGACCCCCATGTTGAAGACCCGGAACATCTCCTCGTCGCTCACGCCGCCGAGCCGCTGGATCATCGAGAAGATCGGCTGCGGCGCGGGAAGTGTGTGGATGCGGAACGAGACGTCGGGGCGGATCCGGCACAGGTTGAGGAGGCCGTCGCTCGTGATGTGCAGCATCGCCTTGAGCGCAAGCCCCGCGTCCATGAGGGCGCGGACCACCTTTACGTAGATTCGGGTCGGCTCGAGGAGCTCCTCACCCACGGTCCGCCCGAGCTCGGCCGATCGATCCCCCGGCTTCATCCCTCCGCGATCGAAGAGCACGCGCCGGGCGAGAGTCAGTCCGTTGCTGTGCACGCCGGACGACGCCAGGCCGAGGATGGCGTCGCCAGGGTTCACGTCCTGGCCGTAGTTCACCTCGCCGAGCGGCACGAGCCCGGCGCACATTCCCACGAGATCGATTCCCGATCCGGGCTCGAGCCCCTTGATGATCTCCGATATCTGCGAGAGCTCGCCGCCGACGATGTTCACCCCCGCCTGCTCCGCCCCGGCGGCCAGCCCCTTGCCGATCGCGCCGAGGACCTCCGGTCGCGCCTCCTCGACGGCGAGATAATCGAGCATCGAGACGGGCTCCGCGCCGACGCAGATCACGTCGTTCACGTTCATCGCCACGCAGTCGATGCCGATCGTGTCGTACTTGCCGAGCATCTCGGCGACGAGGACCTTCGTGCCGACGCCGTCCGTCGAGAGGGCGAGCCCCTGGCCGCGGCCGATGTCGACGACGTTCGCGTAGTAGCCGATGGGGAGGGCGGAGCGGCCGAGCTTCCCGGCGCGCAGCGCCTCGGTGGGGGTGACCCACTTGAGGAGCGCGTCGAGCCCGGCCTCCTGGTTGGTCTTCACCCCGGCCGCGCCGTACGTCGCCGCCTTCTTCGAATCGGACATGCGGTGGTGCGCTCCTCGTCTCCGCCCGCGGGACGCGGCGGGGCCCGTTCAGGCCTGCGTCAGGGCGTCAGGTACTCGACGTTGACCCCGGTGATCACCAGATCCCCCGGGCAGGTATCGCTCGTCCCGCTCCCGCGGATGAATCCGAAGAGGATCGAGTCGCCGCTGCGCTGATCGAAACCCTGGTCCTGCTGGATGAAGAAACTCTTGGAGTTCCCCAGATTCGCGATGCTGCCCGACACCAGGACGAACGACGAGTCGGTCGGCGTCAGGCCTCCCGACGGGCTTCCAATCGTCGGGGCATGGCCAGGGCGCGAGCGATCGACGAAATCGGGAAGCAGCTCGATGCTGCAGTTCGGATCGGTGGCGTGCCACATGACGGTGATGGTGATCGGCGTGTTCGTCCGGTACGGCTTCGGGATGATGAACCCCATGCCGATCTCGGCGCCCGATCCCGAAGGCATCGCAATCCCGGCGGCGCCGAAGCTGCCGAGATCACCCGACGATCCGTTGAGGCGGCGGAACCCGTACGGGTCGAGGCTGAAAGAGCGCTTCCCCGCATGCGCGGGCGCGATGGAGGCCGAGACGACTGCGAGACCGATCAACATCGTGACAGCAAGTCTCTTCATGGTGTGAAGACCTCCGAGAGGTAGACGCGGGGCAGCGAAGCTCATCCTATCCGGTTTGACAGTCTCGCCGCCAGGCCTATTCCTTGGCTTACCCGACGTCCGCAAGGGGGGGATCCGTCGGCCGAGCCCAGGGAGGATCGATGGCCCGCAGGACGCCCCCCCGCACCCTCATCTTGATCGCCGGCCTCGCTCCGCTCGTCCTTCCCCTCTTCACCCCGGCCGCCGCGGCGACGCCCCGCCCCGATTCGAAAATCGGCCCGGCCCTGGCCGAGCAGATCCGTTCCCGCGTGGCCGCTGGCGCCGAGGACGAGCGCCTCCCGGTCATCGTCCAGACGTGGGGCTCCGCCGCCGACGAGGCGCGCCGGAAGGTCGAGGAGATCGGCGGCCTCCACGGCGAGCCCTTCGCCTCGATCCACGGGTTCCCGGCCCTGGTCCCGGCGAAGATGGTGATGACGCTCGCGAACGAGCCGCACATCCGCGCCCTCTCCTACGACTGGCCCATGGAGCCGCAGGCGACCCCGACGCGCTCCGGGTCGCCGCACGCCGCCCCGGCGCCCCGGCTCTCGTCCCTCACGGGCAGCGGTGTGACCATCGCCGTCCTCGATTCCGGGATCGCGCTCGGCAGCGATCTCGTCTCGACCCCCCCGACCATCTCGCGCGAGATCGACATCGTGGAGCCCGACGGGATCCTCGCGGACCCGTTCGGCCACGGAACGCTCGTCGCGGGCGTCATCGCCGGCTCCGGCTTCGCCTCCAGCCTTCCGGGCGCGCGGCGCACCTTCAAGGGGATCGCCCCCGGCGCGCGGCTGATCTCCGTGAAGGTCGTCGATCACGACGGGGGCGGCTCGGTCTCGTCGGTCCTCGCAGGCACCGACTGGGTCCTCCGGAATCGCGAGGTCTACAACATCAGCGTGATGAACATCTCTCTCGGCCACCCCATCGACGAGTCGTTCACGACCGACCCGCTCTGCCAGGCGGTGGAGATGGCGTGGCGCGCGGGCATCGTCGTGGTCGTCTCGGCGGGAAACCTCGGCGGGCGCGGGTACGCGACGATCACCTCCCCGGCCAACGACCCCGTGGTCATCGCGGTCGGGGCGATCGAGGACTGGCGCACCGTCGAGACGAGCGACGATCTCGTCGCCTCGTTCTCGTCGCGCGGCCCGACGGCGATCGACGGCGTGATCAAGCCCGACATCGTCGCCGCGGGAAGCGGCGTCGTCACGCTCCGGTCCGCGGGGTCCCGGCTCGACACCGTCTTCTCCGGGAGGCGCCTCAGGTACTCCGAGTACAGCGAGGTGGTCCCCGAGGCGGGCGACGGCGACTCTCCCTACGTCGCGCTCAGCGGGACGAGCCTCGCGGCGGCGAGGGTCTCGGGGGCGGCGGCGATTTTGATCCAGCAGGACCCGAAGGCGAGCCCCGATGACGTGAAGGCGCGCCTGATGATCGGCGCCTCCAAGATGAACGACTCGATCGTCGCGCGCGGGTCGGGGCTCCTCGACGTGAACGCCTCCCTCGCGCTCGGCGCGGCGCGCGTCGCCTCCGGCGGCGCCCGGTCGCCCCGCCTGCTCGTGGCGCAGGGACCTGACGGAAGGAACGTCCTCCAGCTCCAGGAGATCGGGACCGCGTGGGGCGATCCGACCACGTGGTCTTCCGAGCAGGTCTGGGGGACGCGCGTGAGCTGGGGGCTCAGCCCGCAGTGGCTCGACGGCCGGATCTGGCGCGGCCCGTTCGCGGCGGCCGCGAGCGCCTCCGGGCTCGACGCGTCGATCGCGGTCTGGGGCAGCCGCTAGATCGCGCCCTGGATCACGCCGAGGATCTCCTCGACCGACGCCGTCGCCGTCCCGACCTTCCCCACGACGATCGATGCCGCCACGTTCGCGATCGCGGCCGACTCGAGCGCCGTCCCCCCCGCCGCCATCGTGAGGGCGAAGACGCTCGCCACCGTGTCCCCCGCTCCCGTCACGTCGTAGACCTCGCGCGCCGCGGCGGGAATCGTGACCGACGCCGCCCCGCGCTCGGCGAGAAGCATGCCGCTCTCCCCCCGCGTGAGGAGCACGGCCGGCCCCTCGAGCGTCTCCAGGATCTTCCGGGCGGCTCGCTCCGCGCTGGAGTCGTCGCGGATCGCGATCCCCGACATCTGCGACGCCTCGCTCGCGTTGGGGGTGATGGCGGTGATCGGCCGGTACGCCGAGAAGTGCGCCGGCTTGGGATCGACGATGGCTGGGACTCCGAGGCGCCGGGCCTCGGGAAGCAGCGCGGCGAGAAGCGATTCCGTCACCGTCCCCTTCTCGTAGTCGGAGACGATGAGCGCCTTCGCGCCGCGGATGGCGGCGCGCGAGAAGGCGAGCAGCCGCTCGCCGGCTTCGGCGGGGAGCGGGGCGTCCTCCTCGCGATCGAACATCACCACCTGCTGCGCGTGCGCCACGACGCGCGTCTTCTTCGTGGTCGTCCGGGAGGGGACCTCGACGATCCCGTCGCGCGGCGCCCCGAGCGCCGCGAGGGCCTCCATGGTGCGCCGGCCGGCGTCGTCGGCGCCGATGGCGCCCACGGGAACGGGCGCGGCGCCGAGCGCGGCGAGATTGGCGGTGACGTTGCCGGCGCCGCCCAGGTGGAACGACTCCCGCTTCACGAGAACGACGGGGACGGGGGCCTCCGGCGAGATGCGGGAGACGGAGCCCCAGATGAAATGGTCCAGCATCAGATCGCCGAGGACGACGACCTTCAGGCCGCGGAAGCCGGCGAGGAGCGCGGCGGCGCGGCCCCTATCCACCGGAGCGCGGGCCCGGAGCCTCGATCGTCGCCTGATCGATGAGCATCACGGGGATGTCGTCGCGAATCGGGTACACGCGGTGGCAGGTGTCGCATTTCAGCGCGGCGCCGTCCTTCACGACCTTCACGGGCGTCTTGCAGACCGGGCAGGCGAGGATTTCGAGCAGCTCCGGATCCAGGGCCACGGCGATGCCTCCTGACGCGTGCGTTTCGAGCGGTTCGGACGCAGGTGAGTCGAGCGGAGGGAAGGCTACCCCCCGCCGCCGCGGCGGTCAACGCCGCCGGCCGTCGCGGCGGGGCCGTCGATCCATTCGCGCGATGCCTGGTTCATACTGCCTCCCAGGATGGAACCGCTCGCGTCGCCCCGATCGATTCTCGTCATCCGCCTGGGCGCGGTCGGCGACGTGATCCGCACGCTCCCCGCCGTCTCGTGCCTGCGGAGGACATGGCCCGGAGCGCGCCTCCTCTGGGCCGTCGAGGAGCCGTCGGCCCCGCTCCTCGAGGGACATCCGGATATCGACGCGACGCTCGTGCTCCGCCGCGTCCTGCTCAAGTCGCCGTTGCGTCCGGGAAACGCCGGGCGCCTGGTCGAGCACCTGCGCGGGTTCCGGACGGCGATGCGCGAGGCGGCGCTCGATGCGACGATCGATTTCCAGGGAACGCTCAAGTCCGCCTTCATCGCGCGCCTCAGCGGCGCGGCCCGGACCTTCGGGCTCGGCGCCGGTCACGCGCGGGAGCGATCGCATCTCCTGTACACCGATCGGATCGACTTGCCCAGGGGCCGGGAGGGGAAGCTGAGCCGGGTCACGCGGGCGCTCGCGATGGCGCGCGCGATCGGCGCCGACACCTCGGCGCCCCGGAAGATCCTCCCCCCCCGCGAGGGGCCGGCCGGCGTCGCGCGCCGATTCCTCGACGCCGAGGCGCCGGAGCGCCCGCGCGTCGTCATCTCGCCGGGGACGAGCGAGGCGCAGGCCTACAAGAGATACCCCGCCGCGCTCTTCGCGCGCGTCTCGGACGCCCTGGTCGAGTCGGGCGTCACCGTCGTCTTCGTCTGGGGGCCGGGGGAAGAGACGATCGTCGGGCAGATCGTCCGGCTTGCGAAGCGCCGTTCGGTCGTGGCGCCGCGCACGCGCCTCGTCGAGCTGGCCGAGATCATGAGGAGCTGCGATCTCTTCATCGGCTCGGACACCGGGCCGCTCCACCTCGCCGCGGCCGTCGGCCTCCGGACGCTCGCGCTCTACGGCCCGACCGATCCCGTCGTCAACGCCGCCTACACCGATCGCCCGGGGCTCTCGATGGTCGGCGACGTCGCGTGCAGCCCCTGCCGCCGGCGCGGATGCCAGAACCGATCGTGCCTGCGCCTGATTGATCCCGATCTCGTCGCCGAGAGCGCGCGGCGGATCCTCGCGGGCGGCCCCGACTTCGAGGCGTCGGCCCGCCTGATCGTGGCGCCGGCCCGCGGATGACGCCCGCGGCGCCCCCCGATCCGGCGGCGATCCGCCGCCTCCTCGTGCGCTCGACCAACTGGATCGGCGACGTCGTGATGATCTCCCCCGCTCTCGCGGCGCTGCGCCGGCGGTTCCCGGGGGCGCGGATCGAGATCGTCGCTCTCCCGCATCTCGCGGAGTGCTTCGCCGGGAACCCTTCGATCGACGAGGTCATCCCGTTCGATCTGCGCGGGAGGGATCGCGGCGCATCCGGCCTGTTGCACCTCGCGCGGACGCTTCGCGCGCGCCGCTACGACGCCGCGGTGCTCTTTCCCAAGGCGATCGGCGCCGCGCTCCTCGCGAGGCTCTCGGGAATCCCGATCCGGATAGGCCTCGCCGCGGATCGCCGCGCCTGGCTCCTCACGCACCCCGTGCCGCTCCCTCCTCGCGCCCAGCCACGCCACCATCTGGATCTCTTCCTCGACGTCGCGCGGGCCGCCGGCTGCGACGCCACCGACCGAACGCCCTTCTTCCCGGTGCCCGCGGCGGCGGCGGCCCGGGCCGACGCGATCCTGCGCGAGCGCGGGGCCGAGAGGTTTCCGTTCCTGGTGGGACTTCACGTCGGCGCGAGCAAGAGACCGCGCGCCTGGCACCTCGAGCGCTTCGCGGAGGCGGCGGGGAGGATCGCGAAGGAGCGCGGCGCGGGGGTGCTCCTCGTCGGCGGCGGGGGGGACGTCGCCGAGATGGCGCAGGTCGAGAAGCGTCTCGGGCCCGTCGCGATCAACGCCTGCGGCCGGACCTCGATCCAGGAGATGGCCGCGCTCCTCGCGCGCTGCCGCCTCTTCGTCGGCAACGACAGCGGGCCGATGCACCTCGCGGGCGCCGTCGGCGTCCCGGTCGTGGCGATCTTCGGGCCCGGCGATCCCGCCCGCACCGCGCCCGTGGTCGCCGCGCGCGACGGCCGCGCGGGATCCGTGGCCCTCGTCACGAAGAGCTACCCGTGCGCGCCGTGCCGTCAGGATTTTTTCCGGGAGTGCTATCCGTCGCCGGCGGGAAGGCCGATGTGTCTCGAGTCGATCAGCGTCGACGAGGTGGTCGCCTCCGCGATGCGACTGCTCGGCTGATCGCCCACCCGGCGCGATGCCACGCGATCGACGGGAGGCGGCGCCGTATCGAGGCGAGCAGCGATCGTCGCCACGCCCGCGGATCCCCCCCCTCCCCCGCGAAGTATCCGTGGAGGAACGACGCGGCGTCGCGCGCGCGGTGCGCGTGGCGGCCGAGGTGCTTCTCGGCGGAGCGGAGGAGGCGCACGAGGTTCGCCGCGCGACGCGACCCGGGGAGCGGCGGCCCCAGGATCGAGATCCCGAGGTCGATCACGAACGCCGTCGCGACGGCGGGGGCGGGGCGCGCGCACACGAGGATGTTCCCGATGTTGAGGTCCGCGTGATCGAGGCCGCGATCGTGCGCCGCGCGCACCGCGATACCGCACGCCGCGAGCCGCCGCCGCTTTTCCCTGCGCGAAGCGTCGCCCCGGGGCGCGTCCGAGATCGCGTCGCCGAGCGTCATGCACTCCTCGATCCGGCGTGTCGCGAGAATCGAGGCCGTCGCGCCGCGATCCGATCGCACCGTCACCCCCCACGCGAGGCGGGAGGTCGGGATCCCGCGGGCCGCCGCCTCCTCGTGCGTCCGCATCTCCGCGAGGAGCCGGCCGTGCCCGTGGCGATCCGATCCGATCTTCGACGCCATCCCGCCGCGGAGCAGCCGCTTGACGACGAGGCCGCTCGCCGCCGGGTCGGCGACGTCGATCAGCCCCCCGCGCCCCTCCCGCGGAGGGCGATCCCCCTTTCGCCGACGCGCCTCGAGGGGCGCGAGATCGCGGGCGATGCGGACGACCAGCGCGGAGACTTCGTGGACCTCGTCCGCGCGCGCGACCACTTTCGATCCCGCCGCCTCGATCTCGACGAAACCCGGCGGCGCCCCCGCGCGCCTCATCCTTCCCTCGGGATCTTCGAGACCCTGTAGTAGAGCGCCTCGTGCGCGTCGATCATCGCCTGGGTGTGGAACCGCTGCACCCTCACGGCGCCGGCTCTCGCCAGCTTGTCGGCCTCGGCGCGATCCGCGAGAACACGGTGAATCGTCCTCGCCATCGCCTCGCTCCCGCGCTCGGGGACGAAGAGGCCCTGCTTGCCGTTCTCGATGATCTCGCGGATCCCCGGCTGATCGGAGACGACGACGGGAAGTCCCGCCGCCATCGCCTCGATGAGTGAGACCGGGAAGACCTCACCCCCCTCGCCCGGGTAGACGTAGACGTCGAGCGCCTGGAGGAGCGACGGCACGTCCTCGCGCCATCCCGTGAAGACGGCTCCGCGATCGAGACCGAGGGAGAGAGCCGCCCCCTCGAGCGCGCGACGCCCGGCGCCGTCGCCGATGACCACCAGGCGCGCGGCGGGGCGATCGCGCCGCAGGCGCACCATCGCCTCGAGAAGGCCGTGCACCCGGCGATCGCGATCGAGGACGACGACCGTCCCGACCGCCTCGTCCCCCGCCACGAGCCCGAGAGCGCGGCGCGCCTCGTCCCTCCGGCCGGCGTCGCGCGCGAAGC
>JACPZX010000001.1 GCA_016195325.1 Acidobacteriota bacterium | reverse complement strand
GATCGGCCTTCTGAACTATGGCTGCGGGCTCGAGGGGGTCGATCACGTGCGCGTCATCCAGGAGGGGAAAGTTCACACCAGCGAGAACGACTGGTCCACCGTCCTCGACGACGCGCCCCGCGGGACCGTCAACACCCTGGGGACGACGGGCGACGGCGACATGGGCCCGGGCGTCTGCGTCACGAACCTCCTGTCCAACGAGAGCTTCAGCATCAACACGGACCCGCAAGATCCTCCACTCGGGAAAGCGTTCTTCTACCTGTACAAGTTCTGCAACGGGGGGCCGAGCTGCTCCTACGGCAAGACCTCGAACGGCCAGGACCGGACGTTCTCGAGCGGGGCGTGTCCTTGACACGACGGAAGCAGCCGGCCGCGTGGTCGTTTGTGAAGAAGCTCAGCGACGTCGTCACGCTGGAGGTGAAGTAGGCGGCGGGGCGAGGGAGGGTTGTCATGATTGGGAGACTGTCCCAGGGATCGAGAACCGCACTCCTGTGCGTCCTGTCGCTGGTGGCCGCGACGACAACGGAGGCCGCCGTCGTCGGGTGGGAGCGGCTCGGTCCCAATCCATCCGGCCGCGAGGGCCACGCCCTCGCCTACGACACCGCGCGCGGACGCGTGGTCATGTTCGGGGGCGTGGACGGCGGCAGGTTCCTTGACGACACGCAGGCGTGGGACGGCGCCGCCTGGGTGGACGTCACGCCGGCCTCGAGCCCGTCTCCCCGCTCCGGCCATGCGATGGCCTACGACAGCGCGCGGGGGCGCGTGGTCCTCTTCGGCGGCACGAACGGCAGCTCGTTCCTCGCCGACACGTGGGAGTGGGACGGCTCCGCGTGGACGGACGTCACCCCTGCGCTGAGCCCATCCCCCCGCTCCGGTCACGCCCTGGCCTACGACAGCGCCCGGGGTCGCGTCGTCCTGTTCGGGGGCGGAATCGTGAGCGGCGGCCTCCTCACGCGCCTCGGCGACACCTGGGAGTGGGACGGCTCCGCGTGGACGGACGTCACCCCTGCGCTGAGCCCGTCGGGCCGCGATGGTTTCGGCCTGACCTACAACAGTGTGGGTGGGCGCACGATCCTGTTCGGAGGCTCCGACGACCTCAGCGGGGTCCATGCCGACACGTGGGAGTGGGACGGCGCCGCCTGGGTGGAGGTCACCCCGGCGCTGAGCCCGTTCGCCCGCGAAGGTGTCGCCTTGGCCTACGACGGCTCGCGGGACCGCGTCGTCCTGTTCGAGAACGCGACCGGCAGCAACGTGGCCCACACGTGGGAGTGGGACGGCGCCGCTTGGGTGAACGTCACCCCCCCGGTCAGTCCGCCGGTCCGCGTCCTGTACGACATGGTCTACGACAGCGCGCGAGGGCGCGTGGTCCTTTTCGGAGGTCGCCGCGGCGCGGCGGGCGCCGACCTCGCCGACACGTGGGAGTGGGATGGCGCCGCATGGAGGGATGTCACGCCCGCGCAGGCGCCGCCCGGTCGCGATGGGCATGGTCTGCTGGCGTACGACAGCGCGCGAGGCCGCGTGGTCCTGTTCGGAGGTCTCAGCGGCAACGGGCTCCTCAACGACACGTGGGAGTGGGACGGTACCGCTTGGGCGAACGTGACGCCTGCACTGAGTCCGCCCGCCCGCGGCTTCCATGCCATGGCCTACGACAGCGCGCGCGGGCGCATCGTCGTGTTCGGAGGCGCTGGCGGCTCCCTCGGCCTCCTTGCCGACACATGGGAGTGGAACGGCGCAGCCTGGGCGAATGTCTCGCCTGCAGTCAGCCCACCCCCCCGCTTCCACATGGACATGGTCTACGACAGCGACCGGGGCCGTGTCGTCCTGTTCGGAGGAAGGGGCCTCCACGGCCAGCTCGCCGATACCTGGGAGTGGGACGGCGCCACGTGGGTCGACGTCACGCCCGCAATCAGTCCGCCCAGCCGGTTCGGCCACGCCATGGCCTACGACAGCGCGCGGCGCCGCGTCGTCCTGTTCGACGGAGAGAGGCAGTTGGCCGACACCTGGGTGTGGGACGGGGCCGCGTGGACGAATGTCACGCCTGCGCTGAGTCCTCCCCCCCGGCTGTACCAGGCCATGGCTTACGACAGCGCGCGGAGCCGCGTGGTCCTCTTCGGGGGCGTGGACAGCACCAACGCCCTAGCCGACACGTGGGAGTGGGACGGCACCGCATGGACGAACGTCACCCCCGCGGTGAGCCCATCCGCCCGCTATCTTCATAGTCTGGCTTACGACAGTGTGCGGGCTCGCGTCGTCCTGTTCGGTGGCTACGGCGGTGGTTTCCGTACCGACACCTGGGAGTACGGCACGCTGACCGAGAGAAGGTGTGACGGCCGGGACGACAACGACGACGGCGGCGTCGATGAGGGATGTGACGACGACGGCGACGGCTACTGCGACGTCTCGATGACCGTCGTCGGATCGCCGGCGGTCTGTCCCCACGGCGGCGGTGACTGCGACGACGCGAACCCCGCCGTGAACCCCGGAGCCGCCGAGATCTGCGACGGCGCCGACAATGACTGCAGCGGAGCGGCCGACGACATCAGCGGCGACGCCGACTCCGACAGCGTCGACGACGCCTGCGACAACTGCCCCGTCACCTACAACCCGTCACAGGTGAACAGCGACGGCAAGGGCGACGGCGGCGACGCCTGCGACATGTCCATTCAATCCCCGCTGAACGGTGCCGGCCTGTGCGGCTTCCCGCCGCCGACGATCCGGTGGTCCACCGAGTCGTACGACAGGTTCCAGGTCCTCGTGTCGTGGGACCCTGGCTTCAAGGAGGGGAAGGGATACGACAGCGGCGAGAAGTTGCTGAAGGTGCCCCACTGGACTCCCTCGTTGAAGGAATGGCAGCGGGGTTGCTCGAAGGCGCAGCCGAAGCTCTACATCAAGGTCTTCGGGAAGATCGCCCGCTCGCCGGTGAAGGAGCTCAGCGACGTCGTCACGCTCGAGGTGAAGTAACCGAAGGGCTCGTTCTACTCCGCGCGGAGCGCGATCATCGGGTCCACGCGCGTCGCGCGGAGCGCGGGGACGAACGAGGCGGCGAGCGAGACGAGGGCCACCAGCGCGACGACGGCGGCGTAAATCAGGGGATCGCGCGGGCTGACGCCGAACAGCACCCCCTGGATGCCGTCGCCCGCGACGCGCACCAGCCCGAGCGTGATCAGGACGCCCAGGAAGACGCCGACTCCGGTGAGAATGGAGCCCTGTCCCAGCACCATGCGGAGGATGCGCCGGCTGTCGGCGCCCAGGGCCATCCGCACCCCCAGCTCCTGGGTCCGCTGGCTGACGGAGAAGGACATGACGCCGTAGATGCCGACGCCGGCCATGATCGTGGCGACCACGCCGAAGATGGCGAACATCGTGGCCACGATGCGGTTCTGGCCCACGAAGCCGTCGAGCTGCCGCTGCGGCGTGTCGACGAAATAGAGCGGCAGGTCGGGATCGACCTTCGCCACCTCCCGGCGAAGCGACGTCGCCAGCGTCTCGGCGCGCAGGCCGCCGCGCGGCTTCACGACGACGGTGGCGAACTGGCTGACGAACGGCTCCGGGCCGGTGGGGCCGAACGCGAGCGAGTAGAACGGCACGTAGAAGCCCGAGTCGTCCACGTTCGGGATGTTGAACGGCGGCATCATCCGCACCGTCCTCACGACGCCGACGATCGTGCGCCACGCACCCGGCTGGAGGTTGCCGTCCACGGTGCGGAAGCGGCGGGCCAGCGGGCTCTCGTTCCCGAAGTGCTTCCGGGCGAAGGCGGCGTTCACGATGGCCACGGGGAGCTTCGTGTCGAGGTCGTCGTCCGCGAACGGGCGCCCCTCGAGCATCGACTGGCCCGTGACGTCGAAGTAGCCGGGGGTGATCTGCTCGAAGTTGGCGTTCGGACGGTCGCTCTTCTCCTTGTACTCCTTCCCCTCGATCTCGATCGGCCCGCTTCCGGAGAAGACCATCCGGAACCTGTTGGTGAGCGCCACCGCCTCGAACTCCGAGTCGGAATGAAGACTCTGCACGAGACGGTCGAAGAAGACCTTCCGCGTCGCCTGCGAGGGGTAGGCCCCGTCCATCAGCCCCATGCGGGCCGACATGAGGCCGCTCGTGTCGTAGCCGTAGTCGATCGTCTGCTGCTTGAGGATGGACTGCGCCTGGAGCAGGGATCCGATCAGCAGGACGCACGTCACGACGACCTGGAGCACCACGAGGCCGCGCATGACCAGCCGCGTCGGACGGCTGGTGCCCGCCCGGCCGCCTTCCTTCATCACCGCGGCGAGGTTCGCGCGCGATCCCATCCAGGCCGGGAGCAGCCCCGAGACCGCCGTCGCGGCGAGCATCGCCCCCACGCTGAACGCCAGCACTCGGCCGTCGATGTCGAAAGTGATCCAGGAGGGGGGCGGGTCGTCGAGGTTGCGGACCGTCTCCGAGAGCAGACCGATGCAGTAGTAGGCGAGGCCGATGCCGAGCACCGCACCCACGGACGTGACCAGCAGGCTCTCGCAGACCATCTGGAGGATGAGGCGGCCCCGACCGGCGCCGAGGGACGAGCGGATGGCCAGCTCGCGGGCCCGCAAAGTCGCCCGGGCGAACTGCATGTTCATCACGTTCACGCACGCGATCAGCAGCAGGCCCACGCAGAAGCCCAGCATCGTGAGCAGGGTGCCCCGGAGCGGAAGCGGCGTGAAGGTCGTGAGCAGGGGCTCCACCAGCCCCGTGTTGAACTGCTTGTTGGTGTCCGGAAACGCCTCCGCGAAGTGCTTCGCGAACGTCGACATCTCGGCGCTCGCCTGCTCAGGCGAGACGCCCTGCCGGAGGAGCGCCAGCACGGCCGGATTGTTGCCCCGCGGGTCGTTGCGCTCGCGCACCGGGAATTCGCTGTAGAGAGGGATCCAGATCTGCTCGTTGACCGGAAACGCGAAACCCTGGGGCATGACGCCGATGATCGTCGCCGGCGTCCCGTTGATGCGGAGGGCCTTGCCGACGATGTTCGGCGCGCCCCCGAAGTCGTGCTGCCAGATCCCGTAGCCGATCAGGGCCACCTTCTCGGCGCCGGGGGCGTTGTCGGCCGGGGCCAGGTCGCGGCCCATCAAGGGCGCGACCCCCAGGATGCGAAAGAAGGCGTCCGTCACGTACGCGCCCGTGTAGCGCACGGGGGTGCCGTCGATCGTCGCGTTGACGGTGGACCCGTTCAGGTACGCGGCCATGAGCTCGAAGGACTTCTGCTGGGGCCGGACGTCCTCGAAGTCCCTCGCCGAGGTCTGGCTGTTCTGTCCGAAGAAGTTCCGGCTGGTCGGATCCACGAAACGGACGCTGGCCAGCCGGGCGGCGTTCGGGAACGAAAAACCGCGCAGCATGACCCCGTTCACGACGCTGAACGTCGTGGTGACGCCGCAGATGCCGAGGGCCAGCACGGTGACGGCCATCGCGCAGAAGGCCTTTTCCCGGAGGAGAACGCGAAAACCGATGCGGAGATCCTGGACGAAGGGGTTGGTGCTCAAGAACGTGGCCCTCGGGTCGATCGCACGGCCGTCTACGTGAATTCGCTCAGAAGGTTTCACCGGCGGCGCGATAGCTCGAAAGGGTCGCGCTGACGGCCTCCTCGAGGGGGGTCTCGACGAACCCCGGGAGGAGCTCGCGACGCCGGGGATCGTCCAGGACCAAGGTGTCCTCGTAGATGTGCCTCAGCTCGGCCAGCTCGTTCAGTCCCTCGTCGCGCCCGCCGAGGTTTCGAAGGAGCCGCCACGGAACCTGGTGCACGCCGAGGCCCGGGTGCCCCGCCCGCCCGGCGATCATCTCCATGAACTCCCGCTGGCGGGGCGCGAGGTAGCCCGCGAAGTGGACGACCTCGTAGGGCTTCAACCGACCCGCGAGATCGAGCAGCTCGACGGCGGCCCGCGCGAGGTCCGGCACCTACGCCCACTGGTGAGGGAGATCGAGATTGCCGAACATGGTCATGGGCTTCCCGGCGGCGGCCCGCGCGAAGATCATGTCGACGACGCTGTTCCGGACCGTGGGGCCGAAGTAGGCCGCGGCGCGCAGGACGAGGACCCTGCACGCTCCGGTTTCGGTCCCGCGCCGGAGCGACTCCTCGAGCTGGACGCGCAGCTCCCCCTTGCGGGAGTTGGGGCTCGGGATGGCGCGCTCGTCGAACGGCGCGGGGCCCGGGGCCCCCAGCCCGAAGATGTTTCCCGGAAAGAGAATGGTGGCCTTCGCCGCGATCGCCGCCGCGATGACGTGATCGGTGACCCGGGGCATGAACGAGGCCCATTGATCGTAGCGGGCATTGACGGCGTGGACGATGGTCCCGCATCCCTCCGCCGCACGCGCGACGACATCGCTGTCACCCGCATCGCCCGCCACGATCTCGAGCGAATCCGCGGCGTGGAGGAGCCGCTGCGCGCGGGCGGGATCTCGGACCAGCGCCCGCACGCTCCGACCCTGCGCGTCAGCTCGAGGACGGCGGCCCGGCCGAAGCCGCCGGTGGCGCCGAGGACGAGCGTCGTCCTGTTCACGAGATGGCCGCCTCGATTCCTGCGATCAGGTCCGGGCTCCCGGCGGGCCCGGGGTCGGGATGAAAACGCCGGGCCATCCCGCGTCAGGCCGACTTCGTGATCCGCATCCCGTAGAAGGAGCGGTGCACGAAGAAGGCGGAGACGGCGAAGAAGGCCGCCGCGAGGACGTGCGTGAGCGTGGTGCTCCCCTGCTGGTAGGTCACGCTCACCGCGAGCTCGACCGCGAGGAGGCCGAAGAGGGTGGTGAACTTGATGACGGGGTTCATGGCGACCGAGGAGGTGTCCTTGAATGGGTCGCCCACCGTGTCCCCCACGACCGTGGCGGCGTGCAGCTCGGTCCCCTTCTCCTTGAGGTCGACCTCGACGATCTTCTTCGCGTTGTCCCACGCGCCGCCCGCGTTGGCCATGAAGATCGCCTGGAAGAGGCCGAAGAGGGCGATGGAGATCAGGTAGCCGATGAAGAAGAACGGCTGGAGGAAGGCGAAGGCGAGCGTGCCGAAGAAGACGCTCATGAAGATGTTGAACATCCCCTTCTGCGCGTACTGCGTGCAGATCTCGACGACCTTCTTCGAGTCGGCCACCGAGGCCCTCGTCGTTCCCTCGAGCTTGATGTTGGCCTTGATGAACTCGACGGCGCGGTAGGCGCCCGTCGAGACCGCCTGCGTCGAGGCGCCGGTGAACCAGTAGATCATGGCGCCGCCCATGATGAGCCCGAGCAGGAACGGCGGGTGCAGCAGCGACAGCTTGTCGATGTTGACCTTGAGCCCGTCCGTGAGGGCGACGATGATCGAGAAGATCATCGTGGTCGCGCCCACGACGGCCGTGCCGATGAGCACGGGCTTCGCCGTCGCCTTGAAGGTGTTCCCCGCGCCGTCGTTCTCCTCGAGGTTGTGCTTGGCCCGCTCGAAGTTCACGTCGACGCCGAAGTCCTTCTTGATCTGGGCCTTCACGCCGGGGATCTGCTCGATCGTCGACAGCTCGTAGACCGACTGCGCGTTGTCGGTCACGGGCCCGTAGGAGTCCACGGCGATGGTCACCGGGCCCATGCCGAGGAACCCGAAGGCGACGAGGCCGAACGCGAAGACCGCCGGGGCGATCGGGAGGATCATCCCGAAGCCCATCGTGCTGATCTCGTAGGCGATCCCCATCAGGGCCAGGATGGCGACGCCGATCCAGTAGGCGCTGAAGTTGCCGGCGACGAACCCCGCGAGGATCGTCAGCGACGCCCCGCCCTCGCGGGCCGAGGAGACGACCTCCCTGACGTGCCCCGAGTTGGTGGAGGTGAAGACCTTGACGAGCTCCGGGATGACCGCTCCGGCCAGAGTGCCGCAGGTGATGACCGAGGAGAGCTTCCACCAGAGGCTGCCATCGCCGAGATCGGGGATCAGCAGGTACGAGGCGACGTAAGTGAGGGCGATGGAGACGAACGACGTGAGCCACACGAGCCGCGTGAGCGGCGCCTCGTAGTCCATCTTGTCGGCCGTCCTGTACTGGGCCTTCGAGAGGGCCTCGTTGATCAGGTAGGAGGCCCCCGACGCGATGACCATCACGATGCGCATCATGAAAATCCAGACGAGGAGTTGGACCTGGATCGTCGGGTTCGCGATCGCGAGAACGATGAACGAGATGAGCGCGACGCCCGTCACGCCGTAGGTCTCGAACCCGTCCGCCGAGGGCCCGACCGAGTCGCCGGCGTTGTCGCCCACGCAGTCGGCGATCACGCCGGGGTTGCGGGCATCGTCCTCCTTGATCTTGAAGACGATCTTCATCAGATCCGCGCCGATGTCGGCGATCTTCGTGAAGATGCCTCCCGCGATGCGCAGCGCCGCGGCGCCGAGCGACTCGCCGATGGCGAACCCGATGAAGCACGATCCGGCGTAATCGCCGGGGATGAACAGGAGGATGAACAGCATCATCAACAGCTCGACGCTGATGAGCAGCATCCCGATGGACATCCCCGCCTTGAGCGGGATCGCGTAGCAGGGGTACGGCTTGCCGCCGAGGCTCGCGAAGGCGGTCCGCGAGTTGGCGAACGTATTGACCCGGATGCCGAACCAGGCCACGCCGAAGCTTCCGCCGATCCCCACGAGGCTGAACAGGAGGATGATCGCGACCTTGAGGGCGGTGAACTGCAGGAGGACGCCGAAGTAGAAGGCGATGATGACGCCGATGAAGAGCTCGAGGATCAGGAGGAACTTCCCCTGCTGGAGGAGGTACGTCTTGCAGGTCTCGTAGATCAGCTCGGAGATCTCGCGCATCGACGCGTGGACCGGGAGGTTCTTGAGCTGGTTGTAGATCACCATCCCGAAGGCCAGCCCGAGCGCGCAGACGACGAGGCCGGACAGGAGGAGCGTGTGCCCGTCGATCCCGCCGAGGAACCTGACCTGGCTGAGGTCGGGAAGGACGAGATTGGCCTCGCCCCCGGGCTTGTGCCCCGCGGCGCCCTCCGCGGCGAGCGCCGGGGAGACCGAGGAGATGGCGAGAAGGACGACCGCCGCCGCGAGCAGAGCGGGAGTAACTGAGAACTTCATGCTGACCTCACAGATTGTGTTGTGGGGTTGGCCGCCTGCGAATCTGCAGACGCTTCAGCACCCGTTAACCGTCGGGAGGCCGCGGAGTATATAACAAGGATGGGGGAGGCTTGTCGAACGGGGGCGAGGGTACCCACGCTCCGGCGGAGCGTGCAAGCGTCGCGAATCGTGGCGGCCGGCTCATCGGTTCCCTGAGCCTGTCCGAATCTGATCGAGGATCCGACGTTCGTCCCGGAGGTGCAGATGGTCCTCGCGTGCAGGTCGATGCCGCAGTAGAAGGGGTGCCGGCTGGTGTAAGCTCGCATCGGCTTTCCTGCTGTGAGGGCGCTGATTTAGGCGAGCGTCCAGCCTGACCGCGTTCGGACAGGCCCGGGTGGCCCGGTGGGCAGCGATGATGGGCCGGCGTGCGGCCGTGGAAGGGGCGCCATGAAGGGAGGCTGGGCGACGGCGTTCGCGGGGCTCGTCCTCGCGATCGTCTCGTTCCACGAGGCGCGCGCCCTCCCGGCCGAAGGCGATCTCGTCTGCGGCGATCTGGCGATGGCGGGCGCCCCGAAGGGGACGAACGTCCTCCTGATCGTCAACGACGCGACGCGACGCGATCGCGTCGGCGCCTACGGCGGACCCGCGGGAACGCCCGCGTTCGACGCGTTCGCCTCGAAGGGCCTCCTGTTCGATCAGGCGTTCACGCAGGCGCCGTGGACGAGCCCGTCGATCTCCACCCTGTTCACGTCGCTCTACCCGTCGCAGCACCGCGTTCAATCGAACCCGAAGGCGAGGTCGCGTCTCGCCCCGAGCCTGAGCGAGCCCCTCCCGCGGATCGACGTCCTGGCGCCGGGGCTGACGACCCTCGCCGAGGTCCTGAAGGCGTCCGGGTACAGGACCGCGGCGTTCGTGGGAAACCCGTGGCTCCAGAGCCGCTTCGGCTTCGATCAGGGGTTCGATGTCTACGACGACTCGTTCGCGTCGTGGGAGGTCAAGGGCGACGTCGTCGTGAAAGCGGCGCTCAAATGGATCGAGGCCCTCGATCCGAACGACAGGTGGTTCGTCTATGTCCACCTCATGGACGCGCACCGTCCCTACGCGCGGCTCGCCCCGGAGGCGATCGCGGCCCGGGCGGAGGCCCTCGCCCGGGACACGCGCCCGCTGACCCCACGCGAGGTGGCCACGATCTCGCAGCTGATCCGGCTCACGGATGGACGCCCCGCGGTGGAGGCCGGCATCCCTCCGTCGATCGCCCTCCTCGAGATGAGCTACGACCGGGGGGTGAGCGAGTTCGACGCCGCGTTCTCGGGGCTCATCGAGAAGATCGACGGATCCCCGTCCCGTGACCGGACGGCCGTCATCGTGACCGCCGATCACGGCGAGGCGCTCTTCGCGCGCGGGTACGATAACCACGGCGAGGGTCTCTACGACGACGAGCTGTCGATCCCGTTCGCGGCGAGGCTCCCCGGCGTGACGGCGACGGCCCCGAGGGTCGCGTGCCCGATCGGCCTGATCGACGTGATGCCGACGCTCTGCACCTACCTCGGCGTCCCCTGCCCGAAGCCGGTCTTCGGCACGAGCATCCTCGAGAAGGCGTCGGCGCGCCCCGCGGCGAGGGACCGACTCATCGTCTCGGAGGCGGTGATGTTCAAGCCGAAAAACCGCGCGATCCGGGATCGATCCTACAAGCTCCTCTGGCAGCCGCAGCGCGGGCCCGACGGCCGGGGCGACGCCATGTTCGACATGACGACAGATCCCGGCGAGCTGCGCGACCTTCTCGACCCGGCGTACCGCACCGAGGCGTCGTCGCGGATTTTCGAACGCCTGTCGAAGGCGATCGCGGGCGCCGTCCCTCCGTTCACGCCGCCCGAGAAGGTGACGGTGCCCCTCGATCCGGAGCTCGAGCGGCGCCTGCGCTCGCTCGGCTACATCCAGTAGCGGCGGGGTCGCGCGTCCGTCGGCCTCCGCGATGCGGTGCTCGGCTTTCGACCGGATCCCTCGCCAGCGATTCCACGCTCAGGGGCGCGTGAGGATCGACCAACCGCGTCACGGCGCCCTTCTCGCGCAGAGGTGGATCAGGGATCGCCGAGACGGCCGGCGTCCTTCGGGGAGCATGATTTTGACAGCAACATCAACACGGTCGAGCGCGTCATGGGCGTCGTTCCGCGGGCCCGACGGGGACATGGGATCAAATCGACCGCCAAAGGTGGGAATCAGCCGGCGGGAGTTCTGCGTGGCCGCCGCCGCGCTCGGCGCCTCGCTGGCCTGGGGCGGCGACGAGGCGCGGCCGGCGCGCGTTCGATGGCGTGAGCGTCGCGACCTGTTTCCGGAAGGGGTCGCGTCGGGCGATCCGCAGGCCGACAGCGTGCTGCTCTGGACGCGCTATCCCGGAGGCGACGGCGCGAAAGAGGCACGGCTGACGCTCGAGGTGTCGGAGGACGCGGCCTTCGAGCGCGTGGTGGCGACGGCGCACGCCACGGTCGGCCCCGCGTCGGATTGGACGTGCCGCGTCCTCGCCGGGGGATTGAAGCCGGCGCGCGAGTACTGGTACCGCTTCACGGACGACGCGGGGATGGGAAGCCGCATTGGACGCACCCTCACGGCACCCGGCCCCGACGACCCGCGTCCGGTGCGCTTCGCGTTCGTCAGCTGTCAGAACGTCAATCAGGGCGCGCAGCACGCCGACCGCCGGATGATCTACGAGGACGAGAAGGCGCCGGAGGCGGACCGCCTCTTCTTCGTGCTCCATCTGGGTGACTTCATCTACGAGATCGTCTGGTATCCGGAGGACCGGCCGCAGGGGATGTACGACCGCCGTCTGCGCGACGTCGTGCGCTACGCGAGCGGGGAAAAGGTGGCCGACTTCCACGTCCCGACGACGGTCGACGACTATCGCGCCGTCTACCGGGCGTACCTGCACGATCCCGACCTGCAGGATGCGCGGGCCCGCTGGCCGTTCGTCGCGATGTGGGACAACCACGAGTTCTCCTGGCTCGGCTGGCAGTCGCTGCTGCAGTTCGGGGAGGAGACGCGGCCGGCGCAGACGCGCAAGGTCGCGGCGAACCAGGCGTGGTTCGAGTACCAGCCCGCGCGCGTCAAGAAGCCGGGCGGCGCGACGCTCGAGCACTTCGACCCCCCGCGCGTCGTGGACGCTCCGATCACGCGCTTCGATGCGAATGGCTGGGCCAGGAGCCGAACAATCTCGCCGCCATCGCCAGCCTCACCGGATACCGCGCCCTGCGCTGGGGCCGCTACGTGGAGCTCATCATCACCGATCAGCGCAGCTATCGATCGAAGGAGCCGACCGGTCGTGCCGAGGCCGAGGCCCTGTCGAGCCCCGACTTCCCGAACTTCATGCCGCAGGAGGCCCAGGAGATCCTGGACGCCGGACGCGCGTACGCCGGCGGGCACGCGCCGCCGACCCTTCGCTTCGGCGAGGCCGAGGTGCCGAACTTCCGGAAGGACGATCCGCCGCAGACGATTCTGGGCGCCGAGCAGAAGGCATGGTTCCTGGATCGGCTGCGCTCGTCGAAGACGACGTGGAAGATCTGGGCCAACTCCCTCGGCACGCTCGACTGGCGCGCCGATCCGCAGAATCTGCCGCAGGGGCTCACCAGGCCGTGGCCGGGTGCGGGATACGCCGGATTCGGCGGCGGCGATCACGGCGGCGCCTACGTGGAGCGCTCCGAGATCTACGATCTCGTCCGGGAGGCGGGCATCACCGGTTTCGCCACCGTGTCCGGCGATCGGCACAGCTTCTGGGCCGGCTACGCGGCCAGGGCTTTGCCGCCGGAGAAATTCGAGCCGGTGGGGGTCGCCTTCATCACGGGCTCCATCTCGGCGCCGGGCCTGCGTCGCGGACGATTCGATCGAGAGCGAGTTCGTGTGCATCCCTCGCCCGCTCGAGCGCTCCGAGGATCCCAACGGCGGGCCGCTGCGCTATCGCGTCGTGCATCGGGCGCGTCTATGGGCGAAGGGGGAGCGCCCACGCCTTGATAGGCGGATCGTCGAGGGGGATCCGGAGCTCTCGATCTAGCGGGGTGAGGTCGGCGGGAGTCGAACCCGCTACCAGGTTTTTCGGAGGGGATGCGCTTCCGTGTTGAAGACGACGCGGTCGAAGTCGAGTGCCTTCGGATCGAAGAGGAGGTAGAGGTACTTCAGGGTCTCGGCCAGGAAGTAGCTCGGCTGCTCGTCCCCCTTCTCCATCGTGACGACGCTTTTCAGTACCGTGTAGCCGGCGTCCACGCGGCACCGCGCTCTGAGTGCGTCGAAGAACGTCCGGCCCATCGTCACGTAGCGGTCGTCGCCGATGAGCCGGTGGAGATAGTAGGCCGATTCGACGATCTCGGGCCGGAGCTGGTATCCCGGCGACAGGACCGCCATCGTCCGGTAATCGATCTCCTCCGGCTCGATGCCGTGCAGACTCCACATCCTGAATCCGGAATCCTGCAGCCGGCGCGCGCGGTCGAGATCCCCGCCGAGGGCGAGGACGGCAGGCCAGAAGGCCTGGAGGGCGCCGTAGGTGCTCGCCGTCGATCGCCCGGTGGCCATCTCCGACACGCCGTACCAGAGCCCGCCGTTCGGATCGTCGTGGGCCAGGTAGCGGTTGACCGCCCCGACGCTGGTCCGCCACATCGCCCCGCACTCCGGATCGCCGAACAGGCGCTCGCACTTCAGCAGATACTCGTAGTAGGAATCGATGCCGCCGCCGACGTGGCTGAAGGTGCCCAACCACTTTCCGCTCACGACGTCGATCTCCTCCCCGACGAGGCCGGTCTCAGGCGCTCTCCTTTCGTAGAGGGCCACGAGGGCTCTCTTCGCCCTGTCGAAGAAGACCGGCCGGCCCGTCAGCTTCGACAGCGTGCCGAACTCGAGGATGAGCGTGCCGATCTCGGCGGGATTGCTCCGCGATCCGCGGACCTTGCCCGACCTGAGGTTGACGTACATGTAGGGCATGCCGGTGGGTGAGTCGAACACGGGAAGGAGCCGGTTCCCCAGGTCCTCGGCGAGCGCGAGAAGCCGGCGGTCGCCGCTCAGCTGGTAGGCGGACAGCAGCCCGCCGAGCTCTCGAATCGTGATCTCGAAGTTCTTGACCTCGATGTCGAGATCGAAGGAGAGATGCCGGGCCAGCAACTCGCGGGTCGCCGCCGACTCGTCGGTGAGGCCCATCAGCATCATCGTGTCGAGGGCGTCGACGGGGGTCATGTACAGCGTGTGCGCGTACCAGTCGCGGCCCGAGCGGCTCACCGGCCGCAATTCGTCATGGCCCCGGGCGAACCGCTCGTAGCCGTTCCAGGCTCGGACGAACTCCTTCCGCACCTCGGCCGCGAGAAGCGGTGAGGGCGGCGGCGAGGCCGCCGCCATGGTGAGGAGAATGACGGTGAGCAACGGCGGCCCCGATGCGTTTCAGGTCAGGGAGCCGGACACTCCGGACAGAACGCGTAGGACCTCGCGCAGTAGGCGAAGGTGCCGTTGCAATTCCGGCAGCACACGGGCGTCGTACCACGGCATCCGCACGTGCCCCCGGCCTCGACGGCCGGCCCGCGGTGGGCGGCGGCGGGCGCCGAGACTCCGAATGCGAGGACCGCGACGAGAACGAACAGAGCGGCGACGATGAACCTGGACATGTTCCGCCTCCTTCGCCGATGAGTCGGTGATCCGCCGGAGTTGAGTGTCACCGCGGCGTGCACTCCGGCGAGAGATCCCGAATCGGCGGGCGATTCTATCACGGTCGAGACCGGGTCGAGACGCCACCGTGCGGTGGGCGCGGCGGGAGTCGAACGCGCGCCGCCTCGAAATGCTCACTGGTTGATGGCGCGCGACTTTCGTCGCAACGCGTTGAAAACTCGTTGCCTTGTGGCTGATTCGTTGTGCTCTGGAGTGCTCTGATGTGCTCTGGAGTGCTATCCAGTCTTGGAGACATGTTGGAAACGGGCCGTGGCGGAGGTCTGGCGAACCTTCGGCGTCGGTCACGACGGGTGTCGTCGAGCGCGCAGGTGGCTGGGCCCCCGGCCGGCGGCGGCAACCGGGCCGAGCCGCATGCGCGCGATATCGCGCTGAGGCGGCGCGCCAAACAGGCGGCGATACTCGCGGCTGAACTGCGAAGCGCTTTCATACCCCACACCCACCGCGGCGCTCCCCGCGTCGAGGTTCTCGTTCAGCATCAATTGCCGCGCTTCCTGTAGACGCAATTGCTTCTGGTACTGCAACGGGCTCACGCCCGTGAGGGCGCGGAAGTGTTGCCGGAAGGTCGATGGGCTCATGTGCGCGCGATCCGCCAGATCGTCGCCGTGCAGCCCGTGCACGAAATTCTGCTTGAGCCAGGCGACGACTTTCGCAATTTGCCGGGTCGGGGATCCGGCGGTGGCAAGGTGCCGAAGTTGCGGGCCGTGCGGACCGGTTAGCAGGCGGATGGTTATTTCCTGCTGGATCAGCGGCGCCAGGCGGGGGACCAGTGCTGGCTCGTCCAGCAGTTTGATGAGCCGGACGAGAGCATCGAGCAAGGCGGCGTCGAGTGCTTCGAACGAGATCGACCGATAGGTGGCCCCCTCTCGCCGAGCTCGGAGCTCGACCATTTCGGACGACAACTGCACTATAGAACGCACGTCCAACGTCAGCATCATGCCAAGAAACGGTTCAGCGGCACTGGCCCGAGTGACATGCGAGACGACAGGGAGATCGATGGTCGTCAGCATGGATTGCCCAGGGCCGTAGTCGATCGACTCACGTCCGAGCAGAACCTGCTTGTCGCCCTGCGCGACGACGCCGAGACCCAGGTTGTAAATGCAGTGCAAGGGTTCCGTTGGCGCCTTGCGGCGATGCAGCGTGAGTCCAGGAATGGCGGTGTTGTGGTCGCCGTCGGTTTGGGCAAGGTGCCCGATAGCATGAGCCAGAGCGCTCCTCGCCGTAGTCCCCGAACTATGTGGTTCCAGTTGCTTTGGCATGAGGGATCTCCAGCTTGTGCCTGTGTCAAGAGAGTCTAGCATCAGACTTGGCCGCGCATCCTCGTTTCCACCAACAAGACGTCATTTTAGGCAACGAACTCGGTGGATCTGGCAAACCGCCTTGCGGGCTATTCAGCTACATTGGAGGCACCATAAGGCACAGGAGACACCATGAAGCACATTTCGATCGGCGGACTTGACGTCTCTCGCATAGGACTCGGCGCCATGTCGATGTCGGGCTACTACAACATCGGCGCCGGCAGCGACGCCGAGTCAGTTCGCACGATCCACCGGGGGCTGGACCTTGGCGTCACCCACCTCGATACCGCCGAGATCTACGGTCCCTACACCAACGAGGAACTCGTCGGCCGGGCGATCAAGGACCGCCGCAACCAGGTGGTGTTGGCCACGAAGTTCGGCATCGTCTCGCACTCCGGCGGAGGCCCCGGCGTCCTCGACAGCTACCCTGCGAACATCCGCGTCGCAGTCGAGGGTTCACTCAAGCGGCTGGGCACCGACCACATCGACCTGTACTACCAGCACCGGGTCGACCCGAAGACGCCCATCGAGGACACCGTCGGTGCTTTGGCCGAACTCGTGGCCGAGGGCAAGGTCCGCTACATCGGGTTGTCGGAGGCGGGCCCCGCCACAATCCGCCGCGCCCACGCTGTGCATCCGATCGCCGCGCTGCAGACCGAGTACTCCCTGTGGACCCGTGACCCGGAGGCCGAGCTGCTACCGCTGCTGCGCGAGTTAAGGATCGGATTCGTTCCCTACTCGCCGCTCGGCCACGGCTTCCTCACTGGTGACATCCGCTCGCAAGAGCAGCTCGCTGACGACGACTGGCGCAAGACGAACCCGCGCTTCACCGGCGAGAACTTCACGCGCAATCTGCGCATCGTCGAGGAGGTCCAAGCCGTTGCCGCCGAGGCACAAGCAACACCAGCACAAATCGCTCTGGCGTGGCTGCTCGCGCAGGGCGGCGACATCGCTCCAATCCCCGGCACCAAGCGGGTCGCCCGCGTCGAGGAGAACACAGCCGCGGACCGCATCGAATTGAGCGCCGAGCAGGTCGAACGGCTGAACAACCTCACGCCGGCCGCCGGCGAGCGCCACGACGAAGGGAACATGGCCGTCATCGACCGCTAACCACGCAACAGCCCGAGCCGCCGGCGGGAGACATCTATGTCTATCGAGGTGGATGGGACCTCGGCATGCAACCCCGGCTTCTGCGCTCCCGTCGAAGCCGTTTCGCCCCCGTGAGCCCTACATATATATACGCGTCGCACCCGGGGAGACGGTTGTTGCGGGATCCGTAGCCTGCGCCGGCGGGAGAGTCAAAGGCGACGCCCCCGGGGCGCCCGTCGGAAACTATTCCTCGATCGCGCCGCCGATGCCGCGGAGGTGCCGCCGGAAGGTGTACGAAGGATCGGCGCGACGCTTTTCCAGGTACTCGTCGAAGCGGAGCTGCCGGCGCAGCGAATGGCCGCTCTCGATGAGCTCCGCCTGCTTGCGCTCGATCCGGCTTATCTCGACGGCCCTGGCCATCAACTCCGTCAGCCGCTCGCTCGAGGTGAAGATCACTCCATCCGAGTCCGCGAACACGCAGTCGCCGGCCCCGACCGAGAAGCTGCAGAACGGGACGTCGGACGGGTCGGATGGCGCCACGCGCACGCCGCGCGGGCCGGCGGGCTGGACGCCGTAGCTGAATACGGGCAGCCCGATCCGGACGAGCTCATCGGAGTCGCGGTGGCATCCCCAGACGACGACCCCGGCCAGTCCGGCGCCCCTCGCCTCCAGCACCGTGAGATCCCCGATGCACCCCTCGTCGGTTCGTCCCTGGTTGTCGATCACGAGCACCTCGCCAGGCGAGGCCCGATGGCATGCCTCCAGGAACACGTCCACGCTGCCGTGATGTCGGACGGGGAGGACCGGTCCGGCGAGTTTCTGCCCGCGCACCACCGGCGCGATTCCGGGACTTGCGATGCGGAAGTCGATCCTGAGGCGCATGCAGGCGTCCGCAATCGCGGGAGTGGACAAACCGGCGAACGCCGCGAACGGGCCGCCGAACGATGGGCTCTTCATCACTTTTCCTTTCGCGTGGGAGGCAGCGGCACCTTGCCGGTCTCCTTGACTGTCTGGAGCACGATGGTGGTCCGGGTGGCGCGCACGGATGCGATCGTCCCGACTCTCTCCCGCAACAGCCGCCCGAGGTCACCCGGGTCCGCCACCTTGACCTTGACCAGGTAGCAGTCCTCACCGGCGACCTGGTGCACTTCCTGCACCTCGGGCAGCCGGGCGAGCCGGGCGCCGACGTCCAGGCTCCCGACGCGCTCATCGGCTGTCACGAAGACGAAGGCCGTGAGCCCGCAACCGACCGCCGTCGGGTCGATGCGCGCCTCGTGGCTCAGGATCGTCCCCTGGCTCTGAAGCTTGCGGACACGTTGAAAGATGGCCGACGGAACGAGGCCCACTTTCCGCGCAATCTCCGCGTTCGACGTCCGCGCATCGCCCTGGAGCAGGGCCAGGATCTTCAGATCGGTGGCGTCGAGGATCGGCGCGGCGGGCTTTTTCATCCGCGCGCCTCCCGCCTCGCGCCGAGGGTGTCGGCGAGGCGAACGACCAGCTCTCGCGCCAGAGACCCGTCCGGATCCCGTTCGGCGTTGAACTCCGTGACCACGATCGCGGCGCAACGGGCGTCGCCGACGAACGCCCGGAGCGCCGCGAACGCGGAATCCGGGGCGAGTCCGCCGGGATGAGGCACGTCCGCCGCGGCGAACTCCATGACATCCACGTCGAAGTGGGCGACGATTCCGTCGCATCGTCGCGTGAGGAGCCCGAGCGCCTCGGCGGCCGCTCCCGCGGCGTCCTCCCGCACCCGCGCGAGCGGATACTTCAGCATGGAAGAGCGGCCCAGCGCGTCCTGCTCCGCCGGGTCGATCCAGCCCGACTCCACGTTGTACCCGAACATGGCGATCTTCTCCTCCGGGAGCATCGGCATGCGCCGACCGACACTCGCAAGCTCCGCCGCGCCTCGGCCGAGGACGTGCGCCATCACCATCCCGTCGAGAATTCCCGAAGAGGTGGTCGCCGGCGTGTTCAGGTCGACGTCTCCGTCGAAGTACACGAGCCCGAGGCCGGGGCGCCGCTCGAGAAGGCCGGCGAGGACGCCCAGCGTGATCGTGCAGTCGCCGCCCAGGACCAACAGGAGTGCGCGATCCAACGGAGCCCGGCCGACATGGACGGCCACCTGCCGCGCCACGCGGCAGACCTCCCGAAGGTTTTGCTCCCGGGGGTGCTCGGCGTCCGGACGGTACGCCGACTCGGGAAGGTCGCCCCAATCTGCGACCTCGAGACCCTTCGCGCGGAGCCGCTCGAGCAGGCCCGCCGCCCGGAAGGCTTTCGGGGCCCGCTCCTGCCCGGTCCGGCGGGCCCCGGCGCTGGACGGGACGCCGATCACGGCAACGCCTTCTCGATGGCGATTGGTCGTTGGGAGTCTCATGTATGAGATGATACGACACGTGAAGTGACGATACAACGAATGAACGTGACATACGCCCGCCGGACGGCGCCTGATAGAATCGGCCCGCGCCTTCCCCCTTTTCCTGGAGCCACGATGATCCTCGACCGAAGCCGCTCGAACCCGGCCCTTCTCGCCGCGCTTCTCGCGGCGTCCCTCCTCCCCTCCTTCGCCGCCAGCGCCGAATCGCCGTCAGCTCCCGGCGAGCAGAAGAAGATCACGCTCGACTCGATCTACAGGAAGAAGGAGCTCGGGATCGAGGACCCGATGGAGTTCCTCCCGCAGAGGCTCGCGTGGTCGCCGATGGGGCACCTCCTCGCGTTCCTCCAGAAGACGCACGCGCACGGCAGGGTGCTCGTCGTCGTCGATCCCGATCGCCCCGGCGCGCGCGACGTGGTGACCGCCGCCCAGGTCCGCGAGGCGGTGAAGGGGCTCGAGCAGGCGAAGGAGGGGGTCCCGCTCCCCTCGCCCATCGCGTACGCCGACGCGATCGCGGCGAGGAAGGCGGTCGCGCCGGCGAGCGGGACGAAAGCAGCCGGCATTGAAGCGAAGGCCGACGCGAAGAAGACCGGCGAGGAAGAGGACGAGCCGATCGCCTCGTTCTCCTGGCTCCGCAAGGAGAGCGTCATCCGTCTCGAGGTGGACGGCAAGCGCGTGCGCTTCGATCCCGCCGCAGGCCGCATCCTCCCCGATCCCGACCCGGTCCTCCCCGCGGGGGAGAAGCGCAACCTCGAGCGCTCCAGAGACGATCGCTTCGCCGCCTACACGCGCGCCAACGACCTCTACGTCTTCGACGTCGAGAGTGCGCGGGAGATCCGCCTGACCGACACCGGAACGGAGACGCTCCTCAACGGCGTCTTCCCATGGGTCTACTGGGAGGAGTTCATGTGGCGGCGGACGTACCGCGCGTTCGAGTGGCGCCCCGCCGGCGACATGATCGCCTATCTCCAGTTCGACGAGTCGTCGGTCGGCACCTACCCCATCACCGACTTCTCGCCCGTCGTCCCGAAGACGACCCTCCAGCGCTACCCGGAGGTCGGCACGCCGAACCCGTCGGTGCGGCTCGGCCTCGTGAGCCTTTCGAGCCGCGAGACGCGCTGGGTCGATCTCGGCGAGCCGCACGAGTACGTCGTCTTCATGGCGTGGACCCCCGACGGCTCGGCCCTCACCGTCCAGACGCTGAACCGGCGCCAGAACCGCCTCCGCCTCTACGCGGTCGACCCGGTCACCGCGCGAGGGGAGGTCCTGATCGAGGAGAAGAGCGGGACGTGGGTCGAATCGTACGAGCCCCCCCGCTTCCTGGGAGGCTCGGGCGACTTCCTCTGGATCTCGGAGCGCACCGGCTTCCGGCACCTCTACGTCTCCTCGGAGCGGGGGAAGAAGCTCCGGGCTCTGACGCACGGCGACTGGGACGTCGAGGCGCCGGGGTTCGGGGGCCGGGCGGTCGCGGTCGACGAAGAGGGGAAAGGGATCTACTTCGTCACCACCGAGCCCTCCCCGATCGAGCGGCACGTCGCGTGGATTGCACTCGCGGGGGGCGAGGCGCGGCGGCTCACACGCGAGCCGGGGTGGCACTCCCTCCACGCCTCCGCCGACGGAAGGTATTGGGTGGACCGCTGGAACAGCGAGACCGTCCCGACGCGCATCGACCTCCGCGGCCGCGACGGCGCCGAGGTCGCGCGCCTCGCCGAGGTCACCCCCGCCGACTTCGCCCCTTACCAGTTCGGCCGGCGCGAGCCGATGACGATCCGGGGTGAAAACGGCGCGATCTTCCACGCCAGCCTCCTGAAGCCCGCCGACTTCGATCCGGCGCGGCGCTACCCCGTCATCGCCCACGTTTACGGTGAGCCATGCTGCCAGACGGTGACGCGAACCTGGGTCCCGGAGTGGGAGATGGTCCTCGTCAACAACGGTTTTCTCGTCTTCGGCTTCGACGGCCGGGGAACGCCGGGGCGCGGGCGCGCGTGGGTCGATCCGACGTACGGCGACCAGACGACCCTCCCCGTCGAGGACTGGAAGGCGGCCGTCGCGCAGTTGAAGTCGCTCCCGTACGTCGACGGCGATCGCCTCGGCGTCTGGGGATGGAGCGGCGGCGGCACGATGACGCTCAACCTGATGCTTCGCGCCCCTGGTCTATTCCAGGCGGGGGCCGCGGTGGCCGCGGTGACCGACAAGCGCCTCTACGACAGCGTCTACACCGAGCGGTACCTCGGCGTCCTGCCGGCCGACGAGGAGGCCTACAGGAGAAGCTCCCCGCTCGAGGCCGCGAAGGACCTCCAGGGAAAGCTCCTCATCGCCCACGGCGTCAGCGACGACAACGTCCACGTCCAGAACGCCTACAACCTCGTCACCGCCCTGACACGCGCCGGCAAGCCGTACGAGCTCTACCTCTACCCCCAGAAGGACCACCGCATCGCCGGCGACGACGAACAACACCATCTCTTCAGCCGGATCCTCGCCTTCTTCCGCGAGGCGCTCGCGCCGACGCCGGGCAAGTAGGGGCGACCGTCGTCGCGACGTTGAGGGCGCGCGCCGCATTCGATCTGAGCGGTGGAATCGGCGGGAGTCGAACCCGCGCCGCTCCAGGACGCCAGATCCCGTGGGATCCAAAGCCCGCCGAACCCTATTGACGTATATAGATATTGCATGCTATAGATACCAGTATGACCGAGATCGATCCTCAAGGGTTCATCCCCCTCAAGCCCCAGTGGTTCCACATCATGGTGTCGCTTGCCGGCGGAGAGCAGCACGGCTACGGGATCATGCAGGAGGTCCTGAACCGCAGCACGGGAAAAGTGCGACTGTGGCCGGCGACGCTCTATGGATCGATCAAGCGGCTCATCGAGGTGGGGCTCATCGAGGAATCGGACGAACGACCGGCGCCGGAGCTGGACGACGCGCGCCGCCGCTATTACCGCCTGACGCGCCTCGGAAAGCGTGTGCTCGACGCGGAATGCAAGCGCCTCCAGCAGCTGGTTCGGACGATTCGCGTGAAGCAGGCCATGGCGACGAAATGAGCCTCGCATGGCGAATCTACCGGCGGCTGGCGCAGGCCTTCCCGCACGAGTTCAAGCTGGCCTACGGCAGAGAGGTGATGCAGCTCGGGGAAGACGTCGTGCAGGAGATCGCGAAGAGGCATGGAGCCGGAGGCCTGATTCGCCTCATCGCGGACATCGCGATTCGCGTACCGTTCGAATACCTGAGCGAGATGCGCCGCGACATGCGGTACGCGTTGCGCGCGCTGATCAAGTCGCCGGGGTTCGCGCTGGTCGGCATCATCTCGATGGGGCTCGGAATCGGTCTGACGACCAACGTCTACAGCTCGAAATGGGCGTTGCTCTTTTGTGATCTGCCGGCGGCGGCGAATGCCAGGATGCTGGTGATGCCCGAGAAGCCGGTGTCGTACTACTACATCGAGCAGTATCGGGATCTCAAGGACCTTTTCACCGGCGTCGCCGCGTTGCAGACCGGCATCCCGTTCAACGTCACCTTCCAGGGTGACATGAGCGCGCAACCGGAGCGCGTCTTCGGACAACTCGTATCCCCCGACTATTTCACCGTGCTCGGGGTCCGATCCCAGCGCGGACGCGTGCTCAGCGCCGACCTCGACCGAGCCGGCGACGCGCCCGTCGTGGTGATCAGCGATCGTTTTTGGCGCCATCGTCTTGGCTCCGCCCCCGACGCGGTCGGGCGTACGCTTCGCCTGAATGGGCAACTCGCGACCATCGTTGGCATTACGCCGAGACATTTCAATGGAGCGCTTCCCGAGGTCCCGGCTGAGCTGTTCGTTCCCATCACAGCGCCGGCGGCGATCGCTCCGGAGCTCGCGAACGACGTTCTGCATCGACGCCAGGCGAAGGAGTTCCTGGCGATGATGTGCCTGGCGCCAGGGGTCACGATCGACTCCGCGGAAGCGAGTCTCGAAGCGACCACACGTCACCTCGACGAGCAGGATCCTTCGTCGCCGGCGCGCATCGACAAGGGCCGGCGCATCACCCTGCTGCCGGCGGGCACCAGGGTGCCGATTCCCCGGGAACTGAGACCCGTGGTGGCCGGGTTCTTTTTCGTCCTCATGGGCCTGGTCATCACCATCGCATGCATGAACCTGGCGAACATGCTGATCGCGCGCGGCGCCAATCGACGAAAGGAGCTGGCGATTCGCCTGGCGGTCGGGGCGAGCCGCTTTCGGATTATCCGGCAGATGATGAGTGAGGGCATCGTCCTTTCCCTGCTGGGCGGCCTCGCGGGGCTCGCGCTCGCGTATGGTCTCGGTGTGCTGAACTCTCACTTCACCCGGCCCATGGCGGTGCCGGTCGAATCCGATTTCGGCCTGGACTGGGGCGGGGTCGCCTTCGCGTTCTGCCTCGCGCTCGTGTGCGGCATCGGATTCAGCCTCGCGCCCGCCCTGCAGGCGACGAGAGCCGACCTGACCCCGGCACTCAAGGACGGCTCGACATTGCAGCTGCCGGGTTATCGGCGCCTTGGCTTGCGCAACCTGCTGATGGTGGCCCAGGTCTCAGCATCGCTCATGCTGCTGCTGCTGACAGGGTTCCTGGTCATGGGAATCATCAAGACGAGCGGCATCCAGACCAGATTCGATCCGAGCACGATGTATCTCCTGTCCATCGACCCGGTGCGCGACGGCTACCCGCCCGAGCGGGCGCAGGCGCTGTTCGAGAAACTGTCCGAACGCCTCAAGACCGCCGGCCCGGTGCGCAGCATCGCCCTGGCGGCACAGGGGCCCTTCGCGATCGTAGATGACGACGCCGCTCACCAGCTGACCGTGGAAGACGTCGGGGAATCCTCGCGGGTCCAGCAGTCCATGATCGAGGAGTCCGTGGGCGCGGGCTATTTCGCCGCGCTGAACGAGCCGATGGTGGCCGGCCGGGAGTTCGAAGAGCGGGATCAGCGGAGCCGGGAAGGATCGAAGACCGTTTCCCTGCCCGTCGTGCTGAACGAGACCGCCGAACGCAGACTGTTTGGAAGCGAGAAGGCGATCGGTCATCTCCTGGCGGACGAAACGCAGACCTATGAAGTCGTCGGGGTGGTGCGCGACCTGAAGGATGGAATCGGGATCAGCCGATCCGTAGCCTACCTGCCGCTGACGCCCCGCGACTTCGCCCGGCCGCCAGCCGGCGGCATGACCGTCTTGGTGCGGTCGGACTCGGGATCGGAGGTGTTGAGTGTCCTTCGGAGCGAGATCGCGCTGATCGATCCCAGGCTGACCATCTTCCGGGTGCAGACGCTCGGCGAGTACCTCGATCGCAGCCGATCCTCGACGCGGTTCGCCGTCGAAACGTACGGCGGAATCGGAGTCTTTGGCCTGGTGCTGGCCGCGATCGGGCTCGCCGGGGTCACGGCCTACTCGGTGGCGCGACGGCGCAAGGAGATCGCGATCCGCATGGCACTGGGCGCCAGCCGGGCGGAGGTGCTGCGGCTGGTGATGCGCGAAGGCATGGCGCTGGTCAGCGTCGGAACGGTCCTGGGATTCCTCGGAGCGGTGGCGATGGCGAAGATACTTTCGGCGCTGACGAACGTCGTCGTGGAGGCTCTCAAGGTCGGGACGAACGACGTGCGCCTCCTCGTCGGCGCGCCTTTTCTGCTGGCGGCGGTGGCGTTGCTCGCCTGTTACGTGCCGGCGCGCCGGTCCGCCCGGATCGATCCGCTGAAGGCGCTGCGCGACGAATAGGAGCTCACCGGACCTGAAAGGAATGGCTCGGAGCTCGCGCTGACCGACCGGCAGGCCGCCCGCCGCATCCCAGGTGCCTGATGGCGACGTTGACGGAGGAGCCCTCGCCGGACCTAGAATGTCGGCTTGAGCTTCCCGTGCGCCCCCTTGAGGGTACCCTCGGCCGGGAGACCGGTCGGCTTCATTGCCAAGACAGCGCGGCGCGTTGCCGTCGCCGTGACAATCTCGATCGGCGTCGGACTCCTGGCGATGATCGGAGGGAAGAGTCCTCCGTCCTCAATCTTTCTTTGGACCATCATCCACGGCCCGTCGGCGACGACCGCTCCTGCACACTTCGAAGTGTGGCCGCGGAGGCTGCCGCGCCGTCTCGAGCGTTGGGTGCTGCAAGAGGTTGCCGTCGGCGCTTTCATGCCGCTGACGACGTGGTTGGTGAACGTTTTGTCCAACCCCCGGGCGCTCCGTCGTTCTGGGGGGGCCACGACCGGCAGCTCATCGCGTTCCTCGCGGTCCTGCTCGCGCCGTGGACGGCGCTTGCGGCGATCGTCCGGCAGAAGCGAACTCGCCAGGCTGATGGTGCTGGAGCGCCAGCGGGTGTCAGTTGTCCACGCCCTTGATCTCCACCCGGCCTTCGCCTGTGAAGACAAGTGTCTGGCCGGCAAACGGACCACCTGCAAGAGGGCCGAACCGGAGATCGATCTGTCCCGTTGTGCTATCGGCTTCGACCTCGACAGGCGAACCAATCAGGAAGGTCGCATTCGAACCTGTGACAGTACCCGAAAGCGTGACAACGGTCCCGGTTATGGAGCCTGCCGCGGGCCAGTAGTTGTGGGCTCCGGTGGATGCGAAATGCCTTCCTTGTCCGATCAAGGACAAAGGACCACCTTCGAGCTCCGCCTTCAGCCTGACCTCAACCGAGACTCCGTTTGGCAGCGTTCCAGTGAGGTGCTCGGAGACGACAGATCTCCTCCGGCAGCGCCAGGATCATGAGCCAGCTCTTCAGGCCCCACGCGATCAGCGCCGCCGTCATGAACGCCCCGTTCGCCATCAGCTCCCCGGACGGCATCCTCATCGCCGCGATGCCGTTCTTGAGCTGCTCGATCGTGTTCTCCTGCGCGCACCGAGCGTACGCCGTCCTCACCACGTCGGCCGCGCCGCCGTCCTCCAGGCTCGTGATGACGAAGCGGTACTCGTAGTGCTCGAACATCTCGGCCTGCTTCTCTTCGCGGATCAGTTGGCGCTTGATGACGACGCGGAAGTCCCGCTTCATCCCCGTCGGCCGGTAGCGCGTCTCCGCCACCCACTCCGCCGTCGTGCTCAGCGTCCTGTAGCCGCGCCTCTTCGCCTTCAGGCGTCGCACGCGGAGCCTTCGGCGTCGGCGGACCGACTCGTTGCGAGGCGGCTTGTCGGGGTGCGATACGAACGGCTCCCATCTCGCTTCCGGCAAGGCTTCCGCCGATGCCACGATGTTCGCCGACGCCTTCATAACCAGCGCGAACTCCGCTCCGTGCGCCCGACACAGCTCGATCAGCTCGCGCCTGCAAAACGCGCTGTCCCCTCGAACCAGGACCTTCTTGAAGCTCTCCTTCAACCGCCCCAGCACCGGGTCGAGCGCTTCTTCCACCCCCTCGGCGGAGCCGGCGTTGCCGGGTCGGTTAATGAGCCGGAGCGGCTCGTTCGTTTCGGCCAGCGAGATGAGAAGCGGGTGGTACGCCAAGATGGTGTGTCGTGAAGCGACGCAGGAAGTCCCCGGCCGTCGTCGGGTCCGGCACCCGGCACGCTCCCACGAGCGTCCGGAACGCCTCGGAGTTCTGCAACGACGCGATGTCCTCGATGCACTCCCCACCCACGAACATGTTGTAGACGTGCGTGAGGACGTGGTCCGACTCGCGGTACGGAAGGTGGAGCTTGAGAAGCACCAGCTCCCTGTCGAGCGCATCGGCAAGACCGAGCCACGAGACGAGCTTGTGCGCGAGGGCGAGTCCTCCGTAGGCCGTCGTCTTGCCGCGCCGGTCCGCTTCGACGCGAACCTGGCGCGTGCGGAAGACGGGACCCTTGTGATCGGGGAATGGCAAGGAAGCCGGAGTCGATTGCGAGCTGCAAGGTCGAACAACTTGACGGTTGCGGCGCTGCGCGGTACCGTGTGGCTTCACCTGAAGGCCTCCGTCTTGTGTGACGTTGTGCGTCTTGACAACCGCAACGTGACACGGACCGGGGGCCTTTCTTCTTCATTTCGTCAGTTCCTCGCGTCACCGGATTCGCTTAATCTGGGGTTAGCCCGCCGGGGGACGCGTCGGTGGGTCCGGGGGCGATGTCCTTGACCATTCTCGTCCCCCCGGTCGTGCTGTCGCTCGTCCACAGCTCGAACCCGTGGGCGGGGCCGTCCGTGGCAGTGAAGAAGAGAATTCCGTTCACGTCCGTCATGCGCGACGGGTTCCCGTTGCCGGACAGATTGATGTCCTTGACGAGACCTCCCGTCGACATGAGCTCGCTCCCCACGAACTTTCCGTTGGAGTCGTAGGCGTAGACCGCCGGGAAGAAGAGCGTGCCATTCTCGTTGATCAGCTCGTACGGAAACGAGTTGCCGGCGCCGGGTTGATGTCCATCACGAAGACGGTTCCGCCGGCCGTCCCGTCGCTCCTCCAGAGCTCTCCCCCATGGACGGGCTCCGTGGCCTGGAAGAAGACGGTCCCGTTCACGTCGGTCAGGTAGGTGGGATTCGAATTCGCGGCGCCCGGGTTGATGTCCGCGACGAGAACGGTCCCCGCATCGGTGCCGTCGCTCTTCCACAGCTCGGCTCCGCGAGCGGCGTCCGTCGCCTTGAAGAAGAGCGTCCCGTTCACGTTCGTGAGGATATTGGGTGTCGAGCTGCCGCCGTGGTTGATGTCGGCCACCATGACGGTGCCCGACGGCATCCCGTCGCTCTTCCACAGCTCGACCCCATGGATGCCGTCGCTGGCCGTGAAGAAGAGCGTCCCGTTCATGCCGGTCAGGCGAAGGGGCTGCGAGCTGCCGGAGAGATTGACGTCCGCCACCAGCGACACCTGGGGCGGAGTCGCCGCCTGCGCCGGGCCCCCTGGCGCAGCCGGCACCGCGAGGAGGAGGCCAACAACGGCCAGCCGGAACAATCGTGCCAAGAAGCTCTTCTTCATGCGACGCTCCCCTCCCCTGGCGCGGCGTTCCCCGCCGTGACACGGATCTCATCGCTCGGGGGCGCGGATTCCCCTCACCGGGGATCGGGGGAAGGTGGCGGCGATCGGCCGTTCGCGGGGGGATCAGGGACAGGGGCCGTCTCCGGTCGAGGCCTGTCCCGCGCCGCAGACAGGTGGATGAGGGCCCCGGCGCCGGAATCCCGCGTTTGCGGCCCCACGGCATGCCGTGGGGCCGCCGAGTCATCTTGAGGTCACTTCGTGTTCCGCTTCGAGGTGACCGTGACCGTGTTGTTGGCCAAGGCGGGATCGAAGGAGCCCGAGCCCACCGTCGCCGTGTTTACGATCAGCGCATTGCCCTTCAGGCTGATCTTGACCGTCAACGTCAGAGTGACGCTCGCGCCGCTCGCGACATCCCCGACGCTCCACGTGACGGTGCCCCCCGCCCCGGCCGGCGGCGCGCTGGACGGAGCCGGAGACGCGTTGCCGAACGTCGTGCCCTGCGGCACCGGGTCGGTCACCACGACGCCGGTCGCGGCGTTGGGGCCGAGGTTGTTCACCACGAGGGTGTAGGTCAGGATCTGGCCGGGCTTGGCCTGCCCGCTGACCACGGCCTTGCTGATGGACAGATCGGCCACGCCGGTGACGGTAACGGTCGCGGAGCACTCGCTCGATTCGCCGTGACTGTCGGTGACCGTCAGCGTCACCGAAGTCGCGCCGATCGAGTAGGGTCCCGACGGATCCTGCACGAGGACAATCGTGTCCCCGCTGTCGGGATCGAACGAGCCATCGTCGATCGAAGCCTGGGCTTTCCCGCCGGCGCCCGCGAGGACGGTCACGGGCTTGCAGAGGGCCACGGGGCCGTGGTTGGGCACGGCCACCTCCACCGAGCCGATGTCGGTTCCGTCGCCGAGGAAGGCGTTCGCGATGTTGGAGTCATCGATGGTTCGCGACGAGCCGCGCTGGTCGGTGCCGGTCGCCAGCGACCCGATCGTGTTGCTCAGACCCTGGTCGATGGCCGGGCTGCCCGAAAGCGGCAGGTGCGTGAACGTGGGTCCGCCGTTGTCCTGGAGCGGGCCGAGCTTCGGATCGGTCTCGATCTGATCCCCCGTGGCGGTCAGGTACGAGCCGCCGTCGTCGCTGCTGAGATTGAACCCGTGAGAGACGACCGTGCCGTCGTCGTTGAAGATGTTCTCCCCGGGCGCACCCGCTCTCAGGATGGTGTTCCCAATCTCGAGTGAAGCGGGGTCGGCCCCCGCTTCGACGAAGATGCCGCCGCCGAAGCGCCCGACAGTGTTGCCGCTGAACGTGGAGGAGCTGATCTGCACCACCGAGCTGTTGTCGTCGATGGCGCCCCCGACGTTGCCGGCCGAATTCCCGCTCAAAGTGCTCCCGTGGATCCTGACGAAGGCGTGGCCCTGGCCCGAACCGTCGCTCACGATGCCGCCGCCCTGACCGAAGAGGCTGTCCGCCGAATTGCCGCTCAGCGTGCTGGCGATCACGGTCAGTTTCGCGGTGCCGGAGGACTCGCCCTCGTTGTAGATGCCGCCGCCGCCGAATGCCGAGTTGCGGTCCAGGGTGCTCGTGATCACCGTCAACGACGCGTCGCCCGAATCGAACGCGGTGTTGAAGATGCCGCCGCCGCCGAATGCCGAGTTGCCGGTCAGCAGGCAGTCGATCACCGTCAGCGACGCGCTCCCCGACGCCGACCCGTCGCTCGCGAGTCCACCGCCCCCTTCGGCCGAGTTCCCTTCGAGGGCACAGTTCCTGAGACCGAGCGTCGAATGGTCGTTCAGGATCCCGCCGCCGTTCGCAGGCGTGGCGCCCGTGGCGACCCCATGGACGATCCTGATGCCTTCGATGGCGACCGTGTGGCCGGGGGTGATGTGAAAGACGCGGCTCAGGTGGTTGGCGTCCACCGTCAGACTGGCTGGTCCCGGTCCCACGATGGTGATGCTGCGGTCGATTCGCAGCTCCGCGGAGCTCGTCATCCCGGACATCAGCGTGATGGTCCCGGTGATCCCGGTTGCGTCGATCGTATCCCCGTCGACCGCCACGGCCAGTGCCTGGCGCAACGTGTCCGGCAGCAGCATGTCCGGCCCGTCGTCGGCGGTGCTGGTGACGTGGATGGCGTCGGCGTACGCGGCATTGGACACGGCCGCCGCGCCTGCCATCGCGACCGCGACGGCCATGACGGCGGCTCCGTGCCTAATCCCTCTGATCCTCATCGGCTCTCCTTTTCCGGAATCCGGGTTCTGCGTTCGGGACGTCGTGGTGGATTCCTCCCCTACTTACCAATACCACATTCCGGGAGCCAAATCCGACACCGACGTCAAAAAGAATTGGGGGACCCGCGGATCCCGGGGGCCGGAAGGGAGAGAATGGCGGCAGCAGAAGATATTGAACGGCCGCGAACGCGGGTCAGCCGGCCGCTACTCGCTCCGGGCGAGCGCGAGCGCCTGTTCCGGCGTCACGGTCACCGCATGCTTGTTCTTCGCGTGGTCCTGCGCGTTCCTGACGATCTCGTCCTCGGTCGCCCCTCGAACCGCCGTGCCGCAGTCGCGGTGGATCACCCATGCCATACCGCCGCCTCCTTCCCTGCTGAACCAATCATGCCCGTCTCCGACGCAGCGCCGACCACTTGGCGTGCGTCTCCAGATAGTGGTGGATCTCCCGGATCGCTCCCGATCCTTCGCCGACCGACGACGCCACGCGCTTCATCGAGCGGGATCGCACGTCTCCGACGGCGAAGACCCCCGGGACGCTCGTCTCGAACGCGCGCGGCGAGCGAGGCAGCAGCCAGTCGTCGAGGCGTCCGTCGTGGGCCAGATCCGGGCCGGCGACGACGAATCCGTGAGCGTCGCGGGCGACCTCGGCAGGCAGCCATTCGGTGTGCGGCTTCGCCCCGATGAGCACGAAGAGGGCGTCGGCGGCCACGACGTCGGAAGCACCCGTCGCGTCGTCGGCCAGCGTCAGCGTCGCGAGCCGCCCCTCCCCCGATCCATCGACGACCCGGGTCGCGAGCCGCACCTCGACGTTGGGGGCCGACACGATGGCGTCCACGAGGTACCTGGACATGTTCCTCTCGAGGCGGTCGCTCCGCACGACGAGGGTCACCTTCCCGGCCCACTTCGCCAGGTGGAGCGCGGCCTGGCCGGCGGAGTTCCCTGCGCCGACCAGGTAGACGCGCCCGCCCGCGACATGCCGGGCCTCGGCCGGAGAGGCTCCGTAGTACACGCCCATCCCGACGAGTCGTTCCAGTGCGGGTACCTCGAGACGGTTGTAGGTGACGCCGGTCGCGAGAACGACGGTGCGCGAGCTGATCGCGTTGCCGTCGGCGGTCGTGAGCACATGGGCGTCGTCGCCGCAGAGGAGACCGGTCACTTCCCGGCCGGCGAGGAACCGGGTTCCGAAGACCCACGCCTGCTCGTACGCCTGTCGCGCCAGCTCCGCGCCGGCGACGCCGCGGGCGAACCCGAGGTAGTTCCTGATCATCGCGCTCGATCCCGCCTGGCCGCCCATAGATCCGCGCTCGACCACAATCGTCTCGAGGCCCTCGGACGATCCGCACACCGCGGCCGCCAGGCCCGCGGGACCACCCCCGACGATGGCGACGTCGAACCTGCGGGATCCGGGAGAATCGGGCCGGCCGAGCCCGGGCTCGTCACGCACCGACAGCTCGTAGGCCGAACCCTCCTCCGACGACGTCCACTCGTAGAGGAAGCTGCTGATGGCGCGGTGGAAGGATTCGTCGGCGGCTTTCAACGGCATGGAGAGGTAGCTGTCGACGCAGCCATTGGCGATCGCCCCGCGGATCGCGCCGGCCGTCCGCTCGTGGCCCCAGTCGGCCGGCGAGATGAGGAGCGCCCGCCTGGCCCGGGGGTGCAGCGCCCGACCGACCGCGAGCAGCTCCGAGCCGTTCATCTCCGCCATCCACTGGATCGCCAGCACCAGCGCGACTCTGTGATGAGCCGTGCGCAGCGACGCGAGGGTCTTCAGCGCTTCGCCGGGCGAAGCCGCGACGACCAGAGCGTACGCGACTCCGTAGCGGCCTTCAATCTCCGCGCCGAGCAGCGCGAGATCGCCCGGATCGTCCGCGACGACGACGATGCGCGGCCTGACGTCAACATTTCGGGGTGCTCCCGTGCTCACGGCCGGCATCATCGCACGACGACGGAGCACGTTGTGATCACCTGGCCCGGGAAAGACTTGTTCGGACTAGGACAATTCAAGTCGCGGACCAGCCTCTCTCCCGCGACGGTATCCCCGCCGCCGAAGTTGCGGCGCGCGCCGCGCGCTGAACAGTCCCGTGGTCGGCCATCCCTCCTACGGAGCCGGGCCAGACGATCGTGCGCGTGAAGTGAAGAGAGTGTTGGACGGGCGTTCATCGGCCTCCGCCCCGCTTGCCCACCGCGGACGGCCGATCGTGTCCTGCCGGCTCCGGCTCGAACCGGAGAATGTCGCCGGGCTGGCATGAGAGCGCCTCGCAGATCGCCTCGAGCGTCGAGAAGCGGATTGCGCGCGCCTTGCCGGTCTTGAGGATCGAAAGGTTGGCCAGCGCCATTCCGATCCGATCCGCGAGATCGGTCAGCGTCATCCGCCGATCGTGGAGGAGGTCGTCGAGCTTGACGGCGATCGCCATGTCACACCGTCCCGTCGAGGTCCTCGCGCATCAGCGAGCCTTCCGTGAACACGCGCGCCAGCAGGAACGTGAGGAGTACGGCGAGCCATCCGTTGATCGAAAAACCCGCATCGAGATGGAGCGGATGCGCCGGACTCGAAACGGCCCTGGCGATCGCGCCGACGACGAGGCTGAGAAGCTGCAGCGCGAGCAGCACCCAGGCGATCGCCCGCAAACGATGCGCGTTCTCGGCGACGAACGGGTCGCCCGCGCGAACCGTCTCGACGATCGCGAGCAGCCGCTTGAGGACCGCGTAGTGCAGCGGGGTTGCGGCGACGCCGATCACCGCGACCGCGCGCAGGCCCATGATGAGCCGCTCCGTGTCGGGCGAAGGCGGTATTCCGAACGCGCTCATGATCCATGGCCTGTTGGGCATGACGACCAGCAGGGCGAGGATCGCGACGCCCAACAGCCAGTTCACGACGATGAGGATCCGCAGCACGGCGTGCGCGATGGGCAGCGCGGCGGATGTCGAGGTTTGCCTTGTCATGGTTTGCCCTCCTGAGGTATCGACTATCAATACACTCTATATCGACTGTCGTCAAGTACGGTATCGAAAATCGATAAGTTCATGGGGGACCTCGCGGGCGGCTTTCGACTGACCAGCTAGCTCCGCCGGGGGGTAACGCGTCCGGCGGCGCGCGTTTTTCTGCTCTCCTCCTGAGGGTTTCCGGGCCCTGCCGCCGTTAATCCATCAACGAAGGTCGGCGCCGCCTTGCGGCGACGGATCGCTTGTGGCGCTCGACGTGGATGGCTTCATCCGATGGGCGCGTGCGCGGGGAATGTCGCCGGTGTTGGGGTGCAGATGTTCGGGGCAGGGTCCTCGAAGGAGCTTCGCGATGAAATGGACGTACTTCGCTCTTGCCGCATTTGTCGTAGGCGCTTGCGGCCTGGCCGGAAGCGCGGGGGCGCAAGGAAGCGCCGCGGAGCACGTCGGACCAGGGGCCGTCCCTGACGCTCGCCGACTGGAACTCGCGGAAAGCTATGGCAGGTCGCCGCTGAGGTTTGAAGCCAATCAAGGCCAGACCGATGGCCGGGTCCGGTTTCTATCTCGAGGAAACGGCTACGCCCTCTTCCTTACCCCCACGGAGGCCGTGCTGACCTTGCGTACACCGGCGGGATCCGGTCGCGACGTCGTACTGCGGATGAAGCTGCTCGGCTCGGATCCCGTTCCGACCATCACGGGGGAGGAAGAGCTTCCAGGGAGGAGCAACTACTTCATCGGCCACGACCCGAAGAGGTGGCGGACAAGGGTTCCCAACTACGGCAGGGCGCGGTTCGCGGGAGTGTATCCGGGTGTCGACCTGGTCTTCTACGGCGACCAGCGCCAGCTGGAGTACGACTTCGTCGTCGCGCCTGGCGCGGACCCGTCCTCCATCACGCTCGGCTTTGCCGGCGCCGACTCGCTCCAGATCGGCCCGCAGGGCGAATTGTCGCTGCAGGTCCGCGGGAGTGAGGTGACCTGGCGTAAGCCTGTGGTGTATCAGGAGGTCGACGGGGTCAGGCAGATGGTGGTCGGCCGTTATGTGCGGAAGGGAAAGATGGCCGTCGGGTTCGAGGTTGCCCCCTACGATCGCCGTCAGCCCCTCATTCTTGACCCTGTCCTGGCCTACTCGACCTATCTTGGCGGGAGCGACACGGACGAGGGTCATGGCATCGCGGTGGACTCCTCGGGGAACGCCTATGTCACCGGCGTCACCTACTCGACCGATTTCCCGGCTTTCCCGGCCACCGCCTTCCAGACCGTTCTCGGCGGCAACCGAGATGCCTTCGTGACCAAGCTGGACGCGGGAGGCAGCCTCGGTTATTCCACCTACATGGGCGGGAGCAACGTCTCAGGCCTCCCCTCCGTGACCGAGGGCGCCGGCATCGCCGTGGACCTCTCGGGCGACGCCTATCTGACCGGCCGTACCAATGCCACCGATTTCCCCACGACTCCCGGCGTCTTCCAGGCGACCAACCCCAGCAACACCCTCCCCAATCGCGCGTTCGTGACCAAGCTGAATGCAGCGGGTGATGGCTTGATCTACTCCACCTACGTGGGTGGGACCAGTTCAGAGGTGGGTTCCGGCATCGCCGTGGACTACGGCGGCAACGCCTACGTCGTCGGCTCGACGTTTTCGAGCGATTTCCCCACGCTGAATGCCTTCCAGGCCGCTCGTGCCAGCACGGCCTCTGACGTCTTCGTGACCAAGCTCAATGGAGACGGGAGCGCATTGCTCTATTCCACCTATCTGGGCGGGGACGGCCATGACTCTGCCTCCGCCATCGCCGTGGACGACTTCGGCAATGCCTATGTTACGGGCCGCGCGGGGTCCTCCGTCGTGATCCCATTCCCTACGACGGCCAACGCTTACCGTACCAGCGGGGGCACGTTGCCTTTTCTGGCGAAGTTTGACACCCATGCTTCCGGCGCCGCCTCCCTGCCCTATTCCAGCTTCATCGGTGACAGCTTGACTCTTGGCATCGCTGCTGACGGCTCCGGCAATGTCTATCTGGTAGGCCGTGCCCTGAGCAATTTCCCGACGACCGTTGGCGCCTTCCAGCCCAGTTGGAACGGTGGCTTCGACGCCTTTGTGGCCAGGTTCAACCTCAACGCCTCCGGCCCGGCCTCCCTGGTCTATGCCACATTTCTGGGCGGGGCCGGCGACGAGGAGGGGCATGGCATCGCCCTGGACTCCTCGGGCGACGTCTATGTGACCGGCTACACGAACTCGCGGAACTTTCCCACCGTCAACGCGATCCAGTCCGCACTGGGTGGCGGTGTCTACCCGAATGTCTTCGTGGCCAAGTTGAACGCGGGAGGCACCGCCCTGGTCCATTCCACCTATCTGGGCGGGAGCGCGTTGTATGGAGACACGGGTCACGCTATCGCCGTCGACCACTGCGGCAATGCCTACGTCACCGGCGTCACCTATTCCGCCGATTTCCCTCTTGCCAATGCCATGCAGGCCACTTTCGGCGGCGGTTCGGGGGGCGACGCGTTCGTGGCGAAGATCGAAGAGGCGAGACCAGGCCTGTCCTCCATCACCGTGACGCCGGCCAACCCGACAATGGCCACAGGTGGCAGCCAGCAGTTCACCGCCACGGGTTGCATCGACAATAGACTGGAGGACCTCACGAGCCTCGTGACGTGGAGCTCGGCCACGTCGAGCGTCGCCACGATCGACATGGGAGGCCTGGCGACAGGCGTCGGCGCAGGTACCTCGGTCGTCACGGCAGCTTCGGGCGGCATCACCGGGTCGGCGACGCTGACGGTCCGCCCGCCCTTCGACTACGGTCTTTCGGCGTCTCCCGCGACTCTCGAGCTGCCGGCTCCCTCCTCGACCCGGACCTCGACGGTGGCGCTCCAGTCCAGGAACGGCGCCAGTGAGACGGTGGACCTCACGGCCGCGTGGGTCGGCGCCGCCCCGTCAGGGGCGACCTTCGCGCTTTCCCCCGCCCGCGTGACCGTCCCCTCGACGGGCTCGGTCGCGGCAACTTTGACCCTCAGGACCTCCGCTTCGCCCTCGCAGGGAACGTTCGCCCTGAGGATATCCGGCAAGAGCGCCAGTGGCGTCATGAGATCCCTCGACCTCTCGGTCGTCATCGGCGCCACTCTCCCCGCCCCGACATGCGCGTGCACCGAGACGGGAGATTTCAAGGATCCCCGTGTGGAAGGCCTGGAGACCTCTTCGCCTTTCGCGACCGTGACGCCTGCGCTTCCCCCTTCCTCCGACCCACTCCCTTCGGTCCCCCCTGCCTTCGCCCCCCTCACGCTGACGCGCAACTCCGACGGCAAGAACATCGTCACAGGCGCGACCAACGTCTCCGCGTTCGGGTTCAGCCCCAACGGCAAGTATTTCGTCCTGATCACCTATGTCTCGTCGTCGACGGGTCCGCTCTTTTCCCTGACCCTCTACTCCGTTGATGCAGGAGGACAGGTCGGCCCCGAGGTGCAGAATCCATTGTCCTGGGGATTCAGCCCCGACGACGACAATGAATTCTTCCTGGTGGCGAGCTCGGATGGCCTGAGCACCCACGTCGATCTGAACATCTACGACGCCGCGACCGGCCGCCAGGTGATGACGGAGCGCGCCACCGCCTATACCTCGTTCGGAAATCCGCCGTGGACCGACAAGCAGAACGTGAAGGACAACGACACGGAGGACAACAACAACGACAAGGTCGGCGGTTGGGGCTTCAGCCCCGACGGCAACACGTTCGTCCTCTCGTACAGGACAAGCGTCAGCGCGTACGTCCTGAGCCTGTGGAACCTCGCACGCACCCCCTCGGCACTGCCTTCAGAGAACAGACTCGACGTGGCGTCTTTCTGGCAGTTCAGTCCCTGCGGCGATCTCTTGATGCTGGTCTCACAGGCGGGGGCGAGCCCGGGACCGAGCGACCAGGTGTACTTCCGCCACACGTCGGAAGGGAGCCCGTATCAGCAGCCGTCCCTCGATCCTTCGCGAGGAGCGCCCTCCGCCACCGTCGTCTCGAACCCCGGCGGCGGCTACGACATCCAGCTCACCGGAATGGACCGGTCGAGCATTTCGAGTCCGCAGTGCTCCTTTGACTACGCGGTATCGGCCTCCCCTCCATCTCTCGCGCTGATCGCCTCCGCAACCCGGACCTCAATGATCACGCTGCAGTCCGGAGACGGTACCAGCAAAGCGGTGGACCTCACGGCCGCGTGGGTCGGAGCCGCCCCGTCAGGGGTGACGTTCGCGCTCTCCCCTGCCCGCGTGACCGTCCCCTCGACGGGTTCGGTCTCGGCGATTCTGACCCTCAGGACCTCAGCCTCGCCCTCGCAGGGAGCGTTCGCCTTGAAGATAACCGGCAGGAGCGCCACTGGTGTGACGAGAGCCCTCGACCTGTCGGTCGTCATCGGCGCCACTCTTCCCGCCCCGACGTGCGGTTGCACCAACACGGGACCCTTCAAGGATCCTCGTGTGAAAGGCCTGGTCGCTTCTTCGCCTCTCGCGACCGTGACGCCTGCGCTTCCTCCTTCCTCCGACCCACTCCCTTCGGTCCCCCCTGCCTTCGACCCCCTCACGCTGACGCGCAACTCCGACGGCAGGCACATCGTCACAGGCGCGACAAGCGTCTCCGCGTTCGGCTTCAGTCCCAACGGCAAGTACTTCGTCCTGATCACCTATATCTCGTCGGCGACCGGTCCGGTCTTCTATCTGACTCTCTACTCTGTACAGGCAGGAGGTCAGGTCGGTCCGGAGGTGGCGAATCCCCTGTCCTGGGGATTCAGCCCGGACGGCGACAATGAATTCTTCCTGGTGGCGAGCTCGGATGGCCTGAGCACCCATGTCGATCTGAACATCTACGACGCCGCGACCGGCCGCCAGGTGATGGCGGACCGCGCCACCGCATACACTTCGTTCGGCAATCCGCCGTGGACCGACAAGCAGAACGTGAAGGACAACGACAAGGATGACAGCAACAACGACCATGTCGGCGGTTGGGGCTTCAGCCCCGACGGCAACACGTTCGTCCTCTCGTACAGGACGAGCCAGAGCGCGTACGTCCTGAGCCTGTGGAATCTCGCACGCTCCCCCTCGGCACTGAGCTCAGAGAACAGACTCGACGTGGCGTCTTTCTGGCAGTTCAGTCCCTGCGGCGATCTCTTCATGCTGGTCTCACAGGCGGGAGCGAACCCGGGGCCGAGCGACCAGGTGATCTTCCGGCACACCTCGAATGGGAATTCGTACGTTCAGCCGTCCCTCGATCCTTCGCGAGGAGCACCTTCCGCCACCGTGGTCTCCAACCCTGGCGGCGGCTACGACATTCAACTCACCGGAATGGACCGTTCGAGCATCTCGAGTCCGCAGTGCACGACGGCGGTGACGCTTCATTCTCCAGCCAACATCGCCCTGATGGACGCCGCGGGGCGGCGGACGGGATTCGATCCGCAGGCCGGCGTTCTCGATCAGATCCCCGGCGGAACCTACACCGGTGCGGGCAGCGAGCCGCAGACAGTGGCCATACCGTACGTCGCAGGATCCTACCTGGTGGATGCTTTCGGCCTGGACACGCTGACGTCCCCGGAGCCGTACAGGCTGACGATCGTCACCACCGACGCCGCCGGAGACGTCTTCGATCAGGCGGAGGTGTCCGGCACCGCAGCACGCGGAAGTCTGGACACCTTCGCGTTCAGCGTAGGCGGAGGCCCACTCACGCTGGATCTCGTTTCGGGCGATATGACGCCTCCCGACATTCGCTGCGCTCAGCCCGACGGGCGGTGGCACGCAGGCGACGTGAGCCTCGCATGCTCTGCCGCAGATGCGCGATCGGGTCTCGCCGACCCCATGGACGCCTCGTTTTCACTTTCGACCAGTGTTTCAACCGGCATCGAGACGAGCGACGCGATGACCGGTAGCCGCAGGGTCTGTGACAGCGCAGGCAACTGCGCGAATGCGGGGCCGATCGCCGGGAACATGGTGGACAGGAGAGCTCCAACCATCGCCATCTCCGCGCCGTCAGGGACGTATCTCGTCGGCGAAGACGTCGTGGCCGACTATTCCTGCGCCGACGGCGGCTCCGGGGTCGCCTCATGCACCGGCCCGGTCGTCAGCAGCGAAAACGTCGACACGACGACCGTCGGCACCAGGACATTCACCGTCGCAGCCGCCGACAACGCCGGCAACTCCGCGACGGCGACGAGCACCTACGACGTCGTCTACGACTTCGTGGGGTTCTTCCAGCCGATCGACAACGTGCCCGCGCTCAACATCGCCGCCGCAGGCAGGTCGATCCCGGTGAAGTTCTCTCTCGGTGGGAACCAGGGGTTGACGATTATCGCAGCGGGCTTCCCTGCTTCAAGTCCGATCCCCTGCGATGCCAGTGAACCGGGCACGGGGCTCGAAGAGTCGGCGACCCCGGGCGGCAACAGCTTGAGCTACGACGTGATCACCGACCAGTACAGCTACATCTGGAAGACGAAGAAGGCGTGGAAAGGCACATGCCGGATGCTGGTCGTCGGGCTCAACGACGGCACGCAGCATTACGCCAGGTTCCGAATCAGATAGGGGCGTGGAACCCGCGATCGACTGCGGAACGTCGATGCCGCCGGTGAAGCCTCCGACCTCGGGACCCGGGCGCATGAGCTTGACGGGTCTGAGCGTCGTCTCGACGTTCCTCGTGTCGTAGAAGCGAGCCTCCTTCGTGCCACGGAGACGGAAGCGAGGCCTGAGCGGACGAGACGTTGATGAGAGCGAGAACGAAGAGTGGCGCGAGAATCCTGACCGCGCCCGGGCGACGAGTGGGCATGGCGCTCTCTCTGCTCGACAGTGCTGGGGTCCTGGAGGCGGCTCTACTCTACGCGGCGGAGGGGCGGTGATTCAATCGCCCATCCCTGAAGCCGGACGGTACCGTCCAGGAAGTCGCGCCCATCCGGAGCCGGGCGTCGCGGTTCCCGGGGAGGATACCCCGACGAGGGAAACACCGCGGCTGGGAAAACGCCGCGAGTCCGCTTGCTTCCCGCTGAGACTGGCGGTAGGATCGGCCCCATTCAAGTGATTGTCGTGGTGCGCACCCTCCGCCCACGCCACGGGAGTCTTGACGGCGCCCAGGGCAACTGACGTCCAATGCCGCCACTTCGGCGTTCCATGGTCATCCCATGAAGGTCCTATCCGCCGGAACGGAGCTTCTCCGGGCGCGGACTCTGAGACCCTCAACGCGCGCCATCGAGAAAGAGCCATCGTTGGAACGCTCGCAAAGGCGAGAGACACAAAGGAGAGTGTCATGAGCTCACGCATCTTCGGCCTGCTGCTCGTCCTCGCCGTTGGTCCCTGGATCAACTCCCTGGCAGCGCCGGCCCCGTCGCCGACTCCGCCTGCGCCGTCTCCATCCACCGACCTCCGGACGTTCGTCACGAACTGGTATTCACACGGCCTGCCGTGTCCCGAAGCACACGCCTACGGCCCCGCCACCGTTCCCGACCTTGCGGTCATGCTGAAGGATCCCTCGCTCGAGGCGCACTGGGTGAAGGTCGTCGCCGCGCTCGGCTGCATCCGCGACGCCTCCGCCGTGCAGCCCCTGATGGAATTCATGACGCGGCAGAAAAGCGTGATCTCCGTCGACGCGTTCCGGGCGGTCCTCGGCGTCCTGCCCGCCATCGGTCAGATCGCCTCCGGCGGCGATGCCACCGCCCTCAGGATCGTCACCGATTTCGTGGACCCCGGCGCCTGCAAGCTGTACGGGGTCGCCTTCACCTACGGGCGCTACCACCACGAGGCGCTCGCGGAGGTCCTGGGGCGGATGGCCATCAACGGCCTCGGCGTCTCGGGACAGCCTGACGCCCTCGTCCACCTCAAGCAGATGCTGAGCGCCCCCGCTCTGCGGGCCGACTGGCGGGACAACGTGGAGGAGGCGATCAGCCTGAACGAGAGAGTGAGGACCCTCGGGCCGGCGAAGGCGTTCGGGGAGGAGCGATGACCATGAGAGCGACGAACCGCATCCTCGATGAGGTTTCGGGGCGCTTCGTGGCGGTCTTGAGCGCGATCGCCGTTCTCTCGGTCGCTCCCGTGCTCGCTCAGCACCACGACACGGCGGCCCGCGCCGGCAGTCAGAGCTTGACCGTCGCCCGGCACGTGGACACGACCTTTACGCTCGCCACCGCCCAGACCGCGATGGCGAACGCCACCACGGTGATCCGGGCGTGCGACGGGACGCCCAACGCGGACGAGGATGTCGCCTGTCAGGTGACGATGCAGGTGTCGGGCGGATCCATCGGCACGTTCGGCGCCACGGGCGACGGCGGCGACGTCATCTCGAGTGACGCCGAGATGACCGCGCTCATCAACAGCGGAACGGCGGACGTCATGGTCGTCACGGCGATCATGTTCTGCAGCGGACCTGCCGGACCGGGCCTCACGATCATCGGCTGCGGCAACGTGGGCGCCCAGGGGATCGTCAGCGTGAACTCGCTGGCGGGCAACCTGCTGGGGGTGGAGATCACGCACGAGTTCCTTCACAATCAGGGCCACAATCACCGCGGCGACGCCGGGGAGGCCGCGCAGACCCCCGGCGCGATCCTCAACCCGGTTCTGAACCTCAGCTCCAACATCATCAACGAGGCGGAGTGCGGATCCCTCCACGCCGGCGCCGCCGACAACGGGCCCATCGTGGATCCCCCTCCCATCATCACCTGCCCGGCCGACTCCACCGCCGAGTGCACGAGCCCCGCCGGCGCGCAGAAGACCGACGCCGCGATCGCGTCATTCCTCTCCGCAGTGAGCGCGACCGACGGCTGCGAGCCCACGCCCGTGCTCACCAACAACGCGCCGGCCGTGTTCCCGAAGGGGACGATCTCGGTGACGTTCACCGCGACCGATGCCGACTTCCTCGGCGCCACATCCATGTGCAGCGCGAACCTCCGCGTTGTGGACACGAAGGCGCCCTCGATCACCTGTCCTGCGGGGATCACCGTTGAGTGCTCGCAGCATGGCGGCACGCCGGCCACGAACCCGGCCATCGCCGCGTTCCTGGGCGGCGCCTCCGCCACGGACACCTGCGATCCGTCTCCCGTCATTTCGAACAGCGCGCCCGCCGTTTTCCCGCTCGGAACGACGTCGGTAACGTTCAGCGCCCGGGATGCCGACGGCAACGTCGGAACCTGCACGGCCAGCGTCCGGATCGTGGACACGACGCCGCCCGTGATCACCTGCCCGGCGGCGGTCACTGTGGAGTGCTCGCAGCACGGCGGTACGCCGGCGAGCGATCCGGTCATCGCGGCGTTCCTCAACGGCGCTTCCGCCACCGACACGTGCGATCCGTCCCCCGCCATCACCAACAACGCACCGACGCTCTTCCCGCTCGGCACGACATCGGTAGCGTTCACCGCGACGGATGCCAGCGGGAACGCCACCAGCTGCTCGGCGAACGTTCGGGTGGTGGACACAACGCCGCCGACTGTCGTGGCGAGCCTCGGCAGGACGGTGCTCTGGCCTCCGAACCACAGGCTGGCGGACGTGCGACTCGGCGCCAGCGTCACCGACATCTGCGACCCCAACCCGGCGATCGACGTCTTCGTCTTCGGGGACGAGGACGACGTGGAGCCGACGGGCGGGGGCCGCTTCTCGCCGGACGCCCGGAGCATCGCTCTCGGCACGCTGCTGCTGCGCCAGGAGCGCAAGGGGGATTCGGACGGGCGCGTCTACTTGCCCGTCGTGACGGGAACGGACATGTCGGGCAACGTGGGGTTCGACTGCGACACGGTGGTCATCCCGCACGATCTGTCGGCCGCGTCCATCGCCGACGTGGACGCTCAGGCCGGAGCCGGTAGGGCGTTCTGTCTCGGGCATCACGGCGCCGCACCGCCCGGCTACTTCGTGATCGGCGACGGTCCCGCCGTGGGGCCGCAACACTAGGTCCACATTGCCCCGAGCCGCCTGCGATTCGGCGCCAGAGCGGCTCGGGGCGATCTGATCGCGCATCCCCCGCTCGATCTCTCGTGCGCGACCGAGACGCGCTCATGCTTCCGGAGGTGATCGGCCCCCGTCTCTTCGATCGAAATCCCGACGAGACGCGAGGGGAGCTGTGTCCTGGAAGCGCTACCGCTGGACCGCGTCGTCGCCGCGACGGTTGCCGCCGAGTTCGGCGACGGCGCTCCCCAGGAGGGTCGAGCTCCACGATCGGAAGGGGATCTGGCTGGTGGAGGCGGCGGGAGTCGAACCCGCGTCCGAAAGCGATCCACGCGAGGCATCTACATGCTTAGCTGCTTCGAAGGTGCCCTCGCCGCCCGTCCCCCGATGCAGCAGACAAACGGGCGGCCAGCCCTCTTAGTCTCGCCTCTCCCCCGAGGGCATCAGGAGAGGCCAGCCGGTAACGCGGCGTCCTCGAGGCCTGCCACCGGCAGGGCCGACCTCAGGACGTCGCAGCTAGTTAGGCTGCGAGTGCGAGCTGACTGTTGTCAGTTCTAGTTTTCCCACCTGTTTATCGAGGTGGATGGGACCTCGGCATGCAACCCCGGCTTCTGCGCTCCCGTCGAAGCCGTTTCGCCCCCGTGAGCCCTACATATATATATGTGCCGCACCCGGGGTAACGGTTGTTGCGAGAACGGTAGCCTCGCGGGCGGAATGTGTCAAAGGCGGCGGGAATCGCCCAAGAGACCGGGGGTCAGCGTGGAAGCCCGTCCAGCAGAGCGCGTTCTTCGGGCGCGAGATCCCTGGCCAGGGAAGGGTCCTGCTCCAGGAGCGACTGCGCGTCCGCAAGATCCTGAAGCCGCTTCGATCTCCTCCGCGCCGGGTCACGCCCGGATCGCAGCTTCTCGTGGAGCAGGTCGCCGACTCGGAGCACGCGAAGGCCGGTGCCTCCGATCTGGACCTCGACCGCACGGGAGATCGGCCCCTGAAGCGCCGGATCGTCCGTGAATTGAACCGGCGTGCCTTCCGGGCCGATCCAGTTGTCGGTGTGTTCGTGCCGGCCCGTCTCGCTGAAACCGGCGGCCAGCAACAGCTCGCGCGGAAGCCGCCCGCGATCGGCGAGTGCGATGTCGATGTCGAGCGTCGTGCGCGGTTCTTTCTGATGGATCTGCAGGGCGACGCCGCCGATCACTGCGTAAGGAACGCCGCGCGTCGAAAGGATGCGGGCGAGTGCGGCCAGGTCAGGCTCCTTCGAGCGCTCCATCTCACCTCTCAGCCAGTGCCATCGCCGGTCCAGCAGGAATCCTGCTTCGAGTGCTTCGACCATGGGGAGCAGAATAGCATGGGCCGGGAAGCGGGATGCCAGAGGTGGAGCGCGACCTGAAGCCCAAGATGGACTTCGTCGTCAGGCGAAGCTATCTCCTCGTCTTCTCCGCCACTTCCGCGAACCATCCCGTGACGAGGCGGAGGAAGCTGTCTCCCCGATCGGAGGTCGCCACCTCGCGGACGAGGAAGCGGTCGCCGTCGGGCATGACGTCGAGGAGCTCGTGCGGCCCCTCGAAGAGGAGGCGGGGCGGATCGGCGGAGAACGTGGGAGACGTTCTGACGTGGACGCTCATCACCTTCCGGCCGCTCTGGAAGACGATCTCGTCCTGCTTCTTCCAGTGCGCGCTGATGGCCCCCTCCGTCGAGATCTGCCAGCGCCCCTCCGCCCCGCCGAACGGGCGGACGTAGATCTCCGGGCGCTCGGACTCGTCCGAGGCGTAGGCGATCCACTTCCCGTCGGGGGAGAAGGTGCCCGTGTCCTCGCTGTGCTCGGTGACGACGAAGGGCGTCATCTTCTTGTCCGCCACGGAGAGGATCAGGAGATCGTTCCCGGTCTCCGGATCGACGCGGATCATCAGCATCGACCGGCCGTCGGGGGACCACGACGTCGCGTACAGGGACGCGTCGCTCTTCATCAGGAGTTGCTCGGGCTCGCTGCCGTCGGCCCGCCGGATGTAGGGGTTCCACGGGCCATGGCGCTCCTCCCCGTACGTGACGAACTTGCCGTCGGGAGACCAGATCGGGAGGGTGGCGCGGGTTCCGGACGTGAGACGGGTCGAAGTTCCCCGCGGGAGATCGAAGGCCCAGATCTCGTAGCCGATCGTCACGACGAGGCTCTCGCCGCTGCGCGACAGGAGGGGTGCCGACAGATCGCGTCCCGCGGGAGCCGGATCGCGGAACGGAAGGCTTCGACCCGACCGATCGACCAGCGCGAGAGGGCTCCGATCGCCGCCGGTGATCCCGGCCGGACGGTAGCTGAGGACCCCGTCGTTCGAGAACGCGTACTCCGACGCGCCCGCGTCGCCGTGAGCGACGCCCTCGACCAGCTGCACCGGATCCCCCGCGACTTCCAGCTTCTCGAGATCGAACCGGACGGCGTAGAGAGACGCGCCTCGCGCGTACACCAGGTGCCCGGTCGGGAGATAGCGGCCGTCGTATCCTCCCTCGATCACGATCTTGCGCTCTTTCGAGCCGATCCTCTGGGCGGCGATCTGCGCCTCGTCCCAGCTGCTGCCGCGGCCGATGGTGTAGAGGAAGGCCTTCCCGCCGGGAAGCGCGTGCGGCCAGCGGTGGGCGACCTCGCCGTTCGCCCGGTCGAGTGTGGTCAGCGTCTCACGGTTCCCACCGGAAGCGCTGACGCGCTCGACGCCGCCGTAAAAGAACGGGACGAAGAGGATCGAGTCGTCGTCGGCCCAGCTCGCCCCTCGCGGGAGGACGCCCCTGGCGATCGCGACCGGCGCTCCCCCGGCGACGGAGACCTTTTTCATCCTGCCGCCGGCGAAAAAGCCGAGCCACTTCGAGTCGGGTGAGAAGAAGAGCTGCTGGGAGTGCTCGGTGCCGGCGAGCGGGTGGGCCTCGGGGTCCGAGAGGCGTCTCAAGTAGATCAGCGAGCTCCCCTTCCTGACCTCCAGCCAGGCGACGGTCTTGCCATCGGGGGAGACGGCGACCGTGCGGTACGACTCCCCGCCGAGCTCTTCCGAGGAGATCGGCAGCATCGACCGCACGACGCCCGGCGCCTCCGGCCTCGAGGCTCCCCCCTCCCGCCGCATCGTGACCGCCGCCAACGCCGCGATCGTCATCAGCGCCGCAAGCGTCCAGGCGATCTTCTCGCGGCTCTTCCGACGCAGCGTCACCGGGGCGGCGACTCCCGCCGAAGACCCCGCCTGGCTGATCCACCGGAGCTCCCCCGCCACGTCGTGCGCGCTGTGCCAGCGGTCGTCGGGATCCTTCTCGAGGCAGCGCTTGACGACGTGATCCAGCGCCGGCGGCGCCAACGGGACCACGGTCGAGATCGGCGCCGGCTGCGACGACACGACCGCCGCGATGAGGCTCGTCTTCGTCTTCCCCTCGAAGGCCCGCTTCCCCGTCACCATCTCGTAGAGGACGGCGCCGAGGGCGAAGATGTCGGTCCGCGCGTCGATTCCCGTTCCCTCGAGCTGCTCCGGCGCCATGTACTGGAAGGTGCCGAGAATCGTCCCCTCCTGCGTGAGGGGCTGCATCTGCGTCGGGTGGCTCGTGAGCCCCTGCACGGGGGATTGCGCCTCGGCGGCCGTCCGCGCGAGGCCGAAGTCGAGGAGCTTCGCGCCCGACTTCGTCAGCATCACGTTGCCGGGCTTGAGATCGCGATGGACGATACCCTGCTTGTGCGCGTGATCGAGCGCGTCGGCGATCTGCGCGCCGAAGCGGAGGACCTGATCGGGAGGGAGCGCCCCCTTCGAGAGGCGATCGGCGAGCGTCTCCCCGTCGATCATCTCCATCACGAGGTAGAGGAGCCCCTCCTGGTGGCCGACGTCGAAGAGGGTGCAGATGTTCGGGTGGTTCAGCGACGAGATGCTCTTCGCCTCGCGATCGAAGCGCGCGCGGAGCAGCTCGTTGTTCGCGAAAGCCTCGGGGAGGACCTTGACGGCGACGTCGCGGTCGAGCCGCGTGTCCTTCGCCCGGTAGACCTCACCCATGCCGCCCGCGCCGAGAGGCGAGGCGATCTCGTAGGGGCCGAGTCGGGTGCCGGGAGTGAGGGGCATCGGGAACTGAGAGTATCAGATCACTCCGGAACCAGCTGCGGCCAGCCCAGGGCGAGCGTCAGGGGCCTCGTCACGTCGCTGTCGGCCGGGCGCAGCGCGACGACGCGCTGGCCGTCGGGAGTGACGTCGAAGCTCTCCATCGCCTGGCGGAAGAGCTCGCGCGGCGTCGAGAAGCGCGGCACGTCGCCGGGCTCCACGTCGACCACCATGATCCTGTCGGGCTTGTTGAGGAAGAGGAGCTCGCGGCCGTCGGCGCGCCAGCGCGGGCGCCGGCCGCCTTCGACCGAGATCTGCCACTTGCCGCTGCCGCCAGAGAGAGCCTGCACGTACACCTCCCACCGCCCCGACTGCTCGGAGGCGTAGGCGAGGAGCCGGTCGTCGGGAGACAGCGCCGGGTCCTCGTCGAGGAACGGGGTCGCCACCAGGGAAGTCGTCTGCTTCGTCGCCAGATCGAAGCGAAGGAGATCGTCGTTCGTTTCGCCGCCCTGCGTGCCGACCACGAGCCATCGGCCGTCTCTCGAGACCGCCAGCGGCCACATCCCAGCCGCCGTCGTCCCCAGCTCCTCGGCGGACCCGCTGCCGTCGGAAGCGCGCCGGAAGATGACGCCGTCGTTCCGGCTGGTATTGGCGTAGTAGATCAGGCGATCGTCCGGCGACCAGACGGGCTCGATCTCGCCCCCCGCCTCGAAGGTCAGACGGCTGACGGTGCCCCGCGTCAGATCCTCGACCCACAGATCCGTCGCCCCTTTCCCGGCGGCGGCCGCGGAGTAGACCAGGCGTTTCGCGTCGTGCGAGAGGGCGAATCCCCGGTACTGTTCGAGCTCGCGAATCATCTGAACGCCGACGCCGTGTCGATCGAGCCAGACCAGCGACGAGAACGTGCCGGCCGTCCCCTCGCGGTACGCCATCGTGCCTTCGCTCGAGACGCTGACGAGAGCCTCCTCGCTCGGCGTGAACGAGACCCGGGTGGCCACGGAAACCGGGTCGCCCGAGAGCACGAGGGATTCCGGCTCGAACCGCTGGGCGAGAAGCGCACCGTCGCGCCAGAAAAGGATTCGGCCCGACGCGAAGAGCGGCGATGAGTTTGCGGTGATCAACCTCGTGCGCTTCCCGCCCGCCAGATCGAGCGCCTCGATCGAGCTCTGGTCGTTGCGGGAACCTCCCTCGGCCGTCTGCGCGAGGAAGAGAATCGTCTTCCCGCCCGGAAGGAAGACCGGGAAGCGGTGGCTCTTCTCGCCGCGCGACGCGTCGAGCGTCGTCAGCACCTTCGTCTCCCCGCCTCCCGCCGGAACGATCGAGAGGCCGGTGCGGAAGGCCGCGCTGAACACGATCCGGCCGTCGGGCCCCCACGCACCTCCACGCGGCGTCGGCGCGTCGCCGAGCGCCATCACCGTCGCCCCCTGGGAGTCGATCCTCTTGAGCTTGCCCTCGGCGAAGAACCCGATGTGCGCCCCATCGGGTGACCAGAAGGCCATCTCGCCCCGTTCGGTCTGAGGCAGCTCCGTCGCCTCCCCCCGATCGAGCGAGCGAATCCAGAGGGCGCGCCCCCCGGACTTCCGATCGAAGGCCTCGAAGACGATCCTGCGGCCATCGGGGGAGAGGGCGAAGGTGTCGCCGAAGGCCATCCCCTCCGGCGCGACGAGGGCGGCGTGGAGGACGCGCGCGGAGGACCCGGCTCGACTCGAGCTGATCCACATCACCGCGAAGGTCGCGGCGGCGGCGAGGCCGGCGGCGGCCACGACCCACGCGAGCCTCGACGGCCGCGCGGCGAGCGCGACGGCGGAGGTCGGGCCGGAAGCCTTGCGCTCGGCGCGTTGCGGATCGGCCAGCACCTCCTCGAGGACCACGCGCGCGTCGCCGATGGCCTGGAGCCGCTCGCGCGGCTTCTTCCTCAGGCATCGGCGCAGGAGGTTCACGATCCGCTCCGGGGTCCCCGCGGGAAGCGCCGCGAAGTCGGGTGTGTCCTTGAGAACTCCGGCGAGGACGTGCGAGACCGATTCCCCCTCGAAGAGGCGTCGCCCCACCAGCATCTCGTAGAGGACGACGCCGAACGACCAGATGTCGGCGCGCCGGTCGACCGTCGCCCCCGCCGCCTGCTCGGGGGCCATGTACGCCGCGGTGCCCAGGATCACCCCGATCTGCGTCCCGTGGGCCGTGAGGGTCGGCGACATGGAGACCTGCGACGACCCCGAGCCGGAGCTGACTCCGACGTCGAGCGCTTTGGCCAGACCGAAGTCGAGGACCTTCACCTTCCCCTCGGGCGTCACCTTCACGTTCGCGGGCTTCAGATCGCGGTGGACGATCCCCTTCTCGTGCGCCTCCTCGAGCGCCTCGGCGATCTGGCGGGCGATCCCGAGCGCCTCGTCCACCGGCACCGCCCCCCGCTTCAGCCTCCCGGCGAGGTCCTCCCCTTCGACGATCTCGAGGGCGAGGGCCACGGCGCCCTCCGCCTCCTCGAGGCCGTAGATGGAGGCGATGTTGGGGTGGTTCAGCGAGGCGAGCACCTGGGCTTCGCGGCGGAACCGCGCGACGCGCTCGGCGTCCTTCGCGAAGGCGATCGGGAGCACCTTGATGGCGACCTCCCGGTTGAGCTTCGTGTCCCGCGCCCGGTACACCTCCCCCATCCCTCCGGCGCCGAGGGGCGAGGTGATCTCGTAGGGGCCGAAGCGAGTGCCGGGTGCGAGAGGCATGCCCCGCCAGCATATCAGCGAACCGGCCCCACTGGTCCGCGGAAAACGGGCGTGGCGCGGGGCGATCCGGCGGAAGAGCGAATCGAAGAAATGGCTGTAACGTGAGGAGGTTCCGCGACCACATGGATGACGACATCGGTCCGCGAGCTTTCTGCGTCCTGAGGAGAGTCACCATGAGAAAAGCCCTGAAGTTCGGAGTCCTTGCGGCAGCCTTGCTCTCCGTCATCGCCTGGCCGGCGTGGGCCGACAAGCCCATGCCCCCGTTGCCCCCCCCGGCGGGGCCGGCGGACATCGTGTACGCGGCGGCGGTCGGCACGGGCGGCGAGCTGTCCATCATGCAGCACGACGGATCCGGCAAGCAGGTGATCTACGCCTCCCGAGACCATCCGATCGGCATGCCGGACTGGTCGCACGACGGCAAGCTCGTCGCGTTCAACAACCAAAATTCGATCTCCGTGCTCGAGCTCGCCACCGGCAAGACGTGCGTCCTCGCGGGATCCATGACCGGCCTGGACCCGGTCCAGGGGGCGCCCAAGTTCCATCCCGGATATCCCAACGCCACGGACAGCGGAACCTACGTGATCGCGTGGAACGACTACACCATCCAGAGATTCACGGGAAAGAAGGCGAACGACATCTTCTCGACGGCCTTCCGGTTCCAGGAGGGGACGTGCCTGCTGACGCTGCCGATCTGGAACCTGACGATGACGCCGGACGTGGACGAGAAGGGCGTGGCCTGGTCGCCGAGCGCCGATCACCTCGCCACGATCATCACCGGGACCGGCTACTTCGAGCACCGGCTGCGCGTCTACGACGCCGCGGAGCTCCAGCCGGGCAGGATCAGCTTCATCAACATGCCCGTGGATCACTCCCTCGCCCTCGGCTATCTCGCCGTGTACCAGTGGGACGAGACGACGCTCCAGTGGAAGCCCAACAGCACTCGCGTGGCCGTCATCGGCAAGTGGAAGCCCGATGGCGTGACTCCGGCCGGGGACGTCGTCTTCTACGACGTCGTGACGGAGATGTGGTCCAGCATCACGAACAGGCCGCAGGTCCAGGGGTACTTCGACTTCATGCCCGACGGCGTCGGCATGGTCGTCCAGCACGCGGACGGCATTCACCTGTTCCCCGGCGACACGCTGCTCGCTCCGGTGGAGATGAGGAACAACAAGGTTATGTGCACGCCGATTCACGCCGCCTGGAACCCGACGCGGCAGTAGGGAATCTCCCGATTCGACGCTTCCGCGGAATGAGGCCGGACTTCGGGCTCCCCGAGGTCCGGCCTCTCCGTCTGCGGTCCTCCGGCAGCCGGATCCCGCGTCATTGACTCGCGGGTCCGACGGGAGCGATCATGAGACAGCTTTCCCCGGCGTCGTGGTCCGGGATTCGCCGGCACGACGCGCGGACGGAAGGCCAGCCCGCAGTGATCGCCTCACGTCCGGTGATCCATGGGCCATTTCCTCCGCGGAAGCTGCGGCGGCTCCGCCGCCGCGAGAAAGTTCTCCTCCCCCTCGAGCCCCGCGGATCTCGTCGAACGGCTGGGCCGCGGCGATCGTGTCGCCGAGGAGGAGTTCGCCCGCCTCTACCGCCATCGCGTCGTCAGGATGATGAGGGCGCGGATGCCGCACGAGATCGCCGCCGAGGACCTCGCGCAGGACGTCATGGTGGAGAGCCTCAAGGCGCTTCGACGCGGAGCGATCGCCGCGCCGGAGAAGCTCGGCGCCTTCGTCCGCGGCACGGCGCGGAACGTCCTCAACAGCCATCTGCGCTCCCGCCGCCGGCGGCCGAAAGAGGTGGCGTTCACCGTCGAGATGCCCGACACGCGGTCTCCCGAGGCGGCCGTCCAGAGGCTGGAGGTCCTCGACCTGGCGCGCCGGGCGATGAACGGCCTGACGCCCCGGGATCGGGAGCTCGTCCGGATGAGCCTCATCGAGGATCGCACCCCCGCCGAGATCGCCGTGGCTCTCGGCTCGAGCGGGGATCTGATCCGTGCCCGCAAGTGCCGGGCCCTGAAGAAGCTCCTGAGGGGATTCCGGATCCTCTCACGGCGCGGCGTCTCACGCATGCCGGCGATTGCATCGTCCCGGAGTCGGTCGTAGTCTGCCTCGCTCGATCCCGACAACCGGAGGTGACGCATGAAGCGCGCGTTCGCACGCATGTTCCCACTGCTGATCGTTTTCACGGCCGGCTCCGCGGCCTCCGGCTGCGCCTTCGCGGGCGCCGCGACCCCGGCCGCGGGCAGCCCCGCGACGCCGCCTGCCATCGTCATCCGCGCCGGCTCGCTGATCGACGGGCGCGCCGACGCGGCGCGGCCGAACCAGGTGATCGTCATCCGCGGCCGCCGCATCGAGAGCGTATCGGACGCCGCCGCAGCGCACATCCCCGAGGGCGCGCGCGTCATCGATCTCTCCCACGCGACCGTGCTCCCTGGCCTCATCGACTCGCACACGCACATCTTCCTGCAGGGGGAGGACCCCGCGCAGGGGGGCTACGACGTGCAGCTCCTCAAGTACCCGCTGGCGTATCGCGCGGCGCGGGCGGCGGTGGCGGCGCGGCGCGCTCTCGAGCAGGGATTCACGACGATCCGCGACCTCGAGACCGAGGGGGCCGGCTACGGCGACGTGGGGATCAAGATGGCGGTGGACGAGGGGCGCATCCCGGGGCCACGCATGTTCGTCGTGACGCGCGCCCTCTCCACGACCGGCGGCTATCCGCTCGAAGGGTACGCCCCCGAGCTCGACATGCCGCGGGGGGCGCAGATCGCCGACGGGCCGGTCGCCTTCCGGAAAGCCACGCGCGAGCAACTCGAGCACGGCGCCGACTGGATCAAGGTCTACATGACGCACCGCTCGTGGGTGGACGCGGAAGGAAGGCTGCAATCGCAGCCCACGCTCACGCTCGAGGAGATCCAGGCGGTGGTCGACGAGGCGCACGGCTGGGGGAAGAAGGTCGCGTGCCACGCGTACGGCGGCGTCGGGATGCGTCGCGCCCTCGACGGCGGCTGTGACTCCATCGAGCACGGGCTCGACCTCGACGACGTCGCCGTCGCTCAGATGGTGAAGCAGGGGACCTGGTACTGCCCCACCCTCTCACCTTATGACTACTGGTGGTCGCCGGCCGACACCCCCGAGGGGAAGCGCGACCGCGCGCGCGCGGCGGTGCACGGACCGTCGTTCCAGAGAGCCCTCAAGGCCGGCGTCAGGATCGTCTTCGGCACCGACGCAGGGAGCTTCGAGTGGACCGACCCCAACTCCCCCATCGCGATGGAGTTCGGCCGCATGGTTGCGCTCGGCATGGCGCCGATGGCGGCGATCCGGGCGGCGACGTCGTCCGCCGCGGAGATGCTCGGCATGCCGGGACAGATCGGCGTCGTCGCCCCCGGAGCCTACGCCGACGTGATCGCCGTCGCCGGCGATCCGCTGCGCGACGTGGGCGCCCTGAAAGCCGTCGGCTTCGTCATGAAGGACGGCGAGGTCTTCAGGAGCGAGCTGAAGTAAGACGCCGTCCTACGGGCAGCCTCCCGAACACGACGCGGGCTCCCGCGGCCACGGCACTTCCTGGGTCCCGTAGCCCGTGGCGCTCGAGACGGTGTGGTACTGGAGCAGGTAGAAGATCGCCTTGCCCTTTGCCGGCGTCGGCGCGGACGGGCCTTCACGGAACTCGGTCGCCGACGTCGCTCGCGCGAGGACGCTGACGGCACCCAGATCGACCTTCCCCGTCCTGACGCGCACCTGCGAGAGGTCGCCGGAGATGAGGTCGTAGGACAGGGCGCCGGGCACCCCCGCCCACGTGAGCCGTGCGGAACCGGTCGCGGGGTCGGAGTCCACGCGCATGTCGAGCGGCTCGACCCCGGTCCCCTGATCGTGGGGAACGATGACGGAGCCGGTTCCCGTCGCGGAATTGCCGGAGGCGTCGGTGACGAGGTACGTGAGCGTGTACGCTCGCCCCGTTCCGTTTCCGGCGCGTTCCGCCCGCAGGACGACGCCCGCGTCGGGTGTTCCGATCTCCGCACCGGCGATGTCCTGGGTGGTGGCACCGTCCCCCATTCCGGGGGCGTCGTCTGGCTCGTTGCTCGTGACTCCCTGGAGCACGACCCGAGGCCCGGTATCGCAGATGTCCCGCACATCCCACAGCGCGCTCACCGGGATCATCGTGTGGTTCGGAGGCCACAGCGTCGCCGGAGTCGACGACACCGCGAGGGTGGGGGGAGTGGTGTCCCGGACGACGACGGGAACGGTGCACTGCGCCGCATTCCCGGAGGCGTCGCTCGCGATGAAGGTCACGGAGGTCGTCCCGAGGGGGTAGGCTCCGGAAGCGATCGTGCCTCGCGCCGTCCGATCGTTGGTCACGGTGACGGGGCCGCCGCAACCGTCGCTGGCCGCGGCCACGACGATCGCCAGGGTTCCCGCGGGGCCCGCGCACTCCGCCGTCACCGGCGTCGGACAGGTGATTGCGGGCGAGGCGGTGTCGCGCACCGAGACCGGCACCGAGCAACTCGCGAGGTTGCCGGAGGCGTCCGTCGCCGTGAACGCGACCACGGTCGTCCCGAGCGGGAAGGTCCCCGAGGCATCGGCGCCGGCAGCGGTGCGGTCGTTGTGCACGACGAGGCCGCGGCCGCACGAGTCCTGAGCCTGGACGGTCAGACCGACGGGCGATCCTCCCTGGGCCGCGCACTCGGCGGTGATCGACCCGGGGCACGTCAGGACGGGGAGCGTCGTGTCCGCGACCTCGATGATCTTCGAGGCGGTGTCGGATGCGCTCTCGGTATCGGTCACCTTCAACGAAATCGCGTTGCGGCCGACCGGAAGCGCGACCGTGACCCGCGCCCCGCTGCCGATGAGCGTCTCCCCGGGGCCTCCCATGTCCAGGTACCAGTCGTACCGCACGATGTCGCCGCCGGGGGTGGCCGACGGATCGGGATCTCCCGACCCCGAGCCGTCGAGAGCGACTCCGGCCGCGCCGGCGCCATCGCACTCGACCGTCCCGGGAGCCGCGATTGCGGCGATTGGCGGATTGTTGATCACCATCGTTCGTTCGCCTTGAGCGAGGAAGGTCGCCTCCACTCCGACGGGATGGGTGTTCCCGTCCGTCACGGTGAGGGAGAGGCGGCACATCTGCCCCGGCCTGAGGGGCGAGATGTCCACGTGCCTCGGCAGGCCCGAGGTGAACGGAACGTGCACGAGCCGCCGATCCTGCCCCGCAAACGTGGCGGTGAGCCCCTGCGCGTCGTACGCGATCACCCTCATGGGGGTGCCGCCCGTCGCGTCGGGGTTCTTCCTGAGGCAGATGTCGAACGGCGGCTGGTGGCCGGTGAGATACATGACGGTGTCGAAGGCGCCGGGGTGGCCGCAGCCTCCGAAGGCCAGGTAGAAGTCGGGCATGCCGTCCTGGCACCCGAGGTTGACGTCGAGATCTCCCAGCACGGGCTCGCCGACGGACTCGTCGGCGTAGAAGATCCCCTCGCCGGTGCGCCCCTCCGGCGAGAATCCGAGCGAGCAGTCACCCGTGAGCAACGCGTCCTGCAGGAACACCGTGACGGAGCCGGAGGAGTAGACGTCCAGCGACCCGCTCAGAGGCTCGCCCTGCGGGTCGTTCGCCGAGGCCCGGACCTCGAGCACGTCGCCTCCGTCCTGCTGGATCGCGGAGATCACGGCCGTCGGCTGGCAGGCGTCGCCGGATCCGTCGAGATTCGAGTCCTCCTGGCCCGGGTTCGGCACCGTGACGCAGTTGTCGCAGAGATCGCCGTCACCGTCTCCGTCGCGATCCGCCTGGGCGGGGTCGATCACGCTCGGGCAGACGTCGCACGCGTCTCCCGCTCCGTCGCCATCGAGATCGACTTGCGTGGGGTTGACCGTCGTCACGCAGTTGTCGCACACGTCCCCGCGGCCGTCGTGATCGGTGTCGTCCTGCGCCGGGTTCGGGACGGTCGGACAGTTGTCGATCGAGTCGCCGACGCCGTCCCCGTCGGGGTCCAGGGCGACGTGCACCGTCACCGGGATGGAGACGACGGGGTGGACGGGATCGTTGCTGTGGACCTCGAGCTGGGCCGTGAAGTCCCCGACGGGAAGCGAGAACGCGTTGATGTCCACGCGCACGCCCGTCGTCCCGCCCGGCGGCACGACGTCCCCCGGGATCTCGACGGCCAGCCACGTCCGCGCGCTCGAGGGAACCACGAGGCTGAAGCGCAGGTCGCCCGGACCCTCGTTCCGGATCTCGAGCCTCTGGATGGTTTCGTGCCCGATCACCAGGTGCTGCTCGAACGACGCGGGGGAGACCTTGATCACCGGAGGCTCGACCCCCTCCCCGCGGAGGCTCAGCACGATCTCTCCCTCGTCGGGGTCGTTGCTCAGGATCGTCAGGCTCGCGGCGACGGCGCCGGACCGGACCGGCGCGAACGCGATCTCCAGATCGCGGGCTCCACGCGCGGGGATGGAGAAGCTCGTCGCGGCCGGGGTGAAGGCCGGATCGCTCGAGGTGATCGATTGCACGTCGAGGCGATCGTTTCCGCGGTTCTCGAGATGGATCGCCAGCCGGCTGATCTCGCCGATCGACACCCGGCTGAAATCGAGGCCCGCGACGGGGACGAAGATGTTCGGCGCCCCGATCACGTGCAGATGCGCCGGGACCACCACCTCGCCCTCGTCGGGGTCGTTGCTCGCGACGACGATGGCGGCGTCGTAGTCCGCCGGGTCGAGCAACGTCGCGTCGAAGGTCACCGTCACGTCTGCGCTTCCGCCCGCCGAGACCGTCCCGGAGGCCGGTGTCACCGACAGCCACGCGGGTTTCTGCCCGTGGCTGTACGGGATCATGTTCTGCAGAATGATGCCGGTCCCGAAGCCGCGATCGAAGCCGAACTCGAGCGTCTGTGTGCCGCTCACGACCGTGCCGAGCCCCAGCTGGTACACCACCAGCGTCACCTGGCCGGTGGTCGTCGCCGCGATCCGCGCGGCCGAAGCGGGCAAGTTCGTGAAGTACGCGAGGCTGGCGGCGCTTCCCGTGAAGGGATTCGGCACGCCGGCCATCAGGGGGTGGGCCGGAACCAGGACCTGGTTGTAGACGGAAGGGCCGTAGTTGATGTGCATCCCGCCCGGAAGCGTCACCAGCGAGGCGTCCCCACCGGACCAGCCCCATCCCGACGCGTGGAACTCGAGGACCCCGCCGCTCCGCACGTAACCTTCGATCTGGCTCGAGGCCGCCGCGATCCTCATGTAGTACGACGTCGGCTGATCGCTCGGGACGAGCACCGTCCGGTACTTCGAGAGGTTCGTCGTCGCAAGTGACTGCGAATTGATCTCGTCGAAGACGATCCCGTTCGCCATGAGAATCAACTCGTTCGCGCGGCTGTTCCAGGGCAGGACGTCCTGGACGATCAGCACGGTCGCCCCCGCGCGAGCCGCTGGCAGCGAGGTCTGGGGGTTGTACCCCTGCGGCACGAGGTTGGACGGCAACGACGCCGCCCCCGCGACGAGCGCGGGGGGCGTGACGCGGGCGGGCGCCGGAGGCGGCGCTCCCCGGAACGCAAGCTCGAACGTCAGATCGCTTCCGCCGCTGTTGTCGATCGTCAGAACCCGCGTGCGGGTCTGGCCCGTGTAGAGCGACTCGCTCAACGACGCCGGCGTGACGGAAATGTCCGGCGGCACCAGTCCCTCCCCCTTCAGGTGCACGCTCAACACCGGCTCGTCCGGGTCGTTGCTCTCGACCACCAGCTCCGTCTCGATCACCGCCGCGCGGTTCGGCTGGAACGTCACGCCCACTATCCGCTTCGCTCCCGGCACCAGCGTGAACGACGGCGCATCCACCGTGTACGACGGATCCCCCGCCGCCACACGGCTCACGATCAAATCGTCGGTCCCGTTGTTGCTGACGGTCAGATCCAGCTTCCGGCTCGCCCCCAGGAAGAGGCTCCCGAAGTCCAACGGCCCCGAGAGATCGATGTCCGGCGCTCCCGTCACGTGCAGCTGCGCCGGCACCACCACCTCGCTCTCGTCCGGGTCGTTGCTCTGGACCACCACCTCCGCGTCGTAGTCCCCGCCGTTGAGCCCCGACGCGTCGAACGTCACGCTCACGTCCATGCTCGCGCCCGCAGGGACGGTCCCGGAGGTCGGTGCGACCCTCAGCCACTCCGTCGCCTGCGCGTGGCTGTACGGGATCATCTGCCGCAGGATGATGCCGGCCGCCAACCCTCGATCGAAACTGAACTCGAACGTCTGCCCGCCGGAGACCACCATTCCGAGTCCCAGCCGGTACACCACCAGGTTCACGTCGCCCGTGTCCGTCGCCACGATGCGCGTGGCGGCGGCCGGGATGCTCGTGAAGACGGCGTGGCTGGCGTAGGATCCGGTGAACGGATTCGGCACGCCGACCATCAACGGGTGAGCCGGATCCAGAACCTGATTGACGCTGGCGAATTCCTGAACGATGCGCATGCCCCCCGGCAGAATCACCTGCGAGGGATCGCCGTCCGACCAACCCCATCCCGCCGCGTGGAACTCGAGCAGCCCACCTCCTCTCACGAACGCGTCGAGCTGGCTCGAGGCCGCCGCGATCGTCGTGTAGAACGACGTCGGCTGATCGCTCGGGACGAGGACCATCCGGTACTTCTTCAGGTTCGTCGCCGCGAGCGCCGAAGAGTCGATCTCGTCGAAGAGGATCCCGTTCGCCGCGAGGATCGTCTCGTTGGCGTGGCTCCCCCACGGAAGGGCATCCTGGACGACCAGAACCGAGGCTCCCGCGCCCGTCGCTGTCCATGACGCCTGAGGCTGGTATCCCTGGGGCGCGATTTCGGAACGCTGCGCGCCTGCTCCCGCCGACGGCGGCGGAGGCACGACGAGCGCAGGCGCCTGACCGGCCACCGCTCGAGTCGCGGCCATGAACGTCAAATCGCTTCCGCCGCTGTTGTCGATGGTCAGAACTTGCGTGCGGGTCTGGCCCGTGAAGAGCGACTCGCTCAAGGACGCCGGCGTCACCGCGATGTCCGGCGGCACCAGTCCCTCCCCCTTCAGGTGCACGCTCAACACCGGCTCGTCCAGGTCGTTGCTCTCGACCACCAGCTCCGTCTCGATCACCGCCGCGCGGTTCGGCTGGAACGTCACGCCCACAATCCGCTTCGCTCCCGGCACCAGCGTGAACGACGGCGCATCCACCGTGTACGACGGATCCCCCGCCGCCACACGGCTCACCAGGAGCACGTCCGTCCCGGTGTTGCTGACGGTCACCTCCAGCCTCCGGCTCGCCCCAAGGAAGAGGCTCCCGAAGTCCAGCGGCCCCGACACCGCGATGTCCGGCGCTCCCGTCACGTGCAGGTGCGCCGGCACCACCACCTCTGCCTCGTCCGGATCGTTGCTCTTGACCAGCAGCTCCGCGTCGTAATTCCCGCCGTTGAGCCCCGACGCGTCGAACGTCACGGTCACGTCCATGCTCGCCCCCGCCGGGACGGTCCCGGAGGTCGGCGCCGCCTTCAGCCACCCGGTCGCCCCGAGGAGATAGGCGATCTCGTTCGTGAGCAGCTCGGATGCGTCCGGCTTGCCGTCCGCATCGAGATCCGCCCGGTTCTCGTCCACCAGAAACGTGTTCACGATGGCGCGGCCGTTCCCCGACAGGACAATCGCCGCCTCGTCCGCCGTCGGGCCGGCCGTGAAGCCGGCCAGCGCGTGCGCGGGCGCCGTCACCCCGACCGCATCGCCGTCGTCGTAGTAGTCGTCCGAGATCTGCAGGAACTCCGGCACGCTCTCGGGAGCGGTGAAAATCGGATGAGCGGCGTTCCACCAACGGACCGGCCGCGGCGTGGTCTGGTCTCGCACCCACGTCAGACCCACCGTCTGCCAGAGGGTGGTCGGCTCGCTGTCCGAGCCGTCGATGTCGAACGTCGAGATGAGGAGCCTGCCGCCGCCGTTGAGGTAGCTCTCGAGCTCACTCCAGAGTTGCCCGATTCCGTAGTAGCCGTCCTGGTTCACGACGACGAGATCCCAGCCCCCGTGGGTGAGCGCGGCGCCGAAGGACGTGGGGTCGTTGTAGAACGCCGTGTACGAGAGCCCGAGTGACTTGAGCGCCAGATCGACGTACTGATTGCCGGGGGCGCGATAGTCGTCCGAATAGACGAGGATCTTCGTCGGCAGGCCGGAGAAGACGGCGGACGACGATGGGGACGGGGCCATTGGGCCCGATGAGGCGTTCCCGCCTCCCCCCGGAATACCGGGCAGCGTCGTGGAGCTCTCGAGGATG